>CAZEAX010000432.1:0-4390 GCA_964510405.1 uncultured Streptomyces sp.
TCGAACTCGCCAAGAGTTATGGCGGCACCGACGGCTTCAAGTACGTGAACGGCGTACTCGACAAGCTGGCGGCCGACAAACGCCCGCTCGAAATAGTCCGCAGGTAGTCGCAGATCGTATTTGTCACGGAGTCGTCGATGGACGAAAAACTCAAACGCAAGATCATGCTGTTTTACGCGGGCGGCATTATCAACGCGCTGCTCGGCCTTTATGTGCTGATCGAGGGACTGTCGTTTCTGCCGGCCGACACGGCGCGCACGCTGGGGATCATTTTTTTCGTGTTTGCGGCGGTCGACTTTTACCTGCCGTATTCGCTGAAGCAGAGATGGCTCGCCAACAATGCCGGCAAGCCGGCGCCGAGCAACGACCCGGTCCAGCGCAATTAGGGGCGCCGGGCGCGTGGCTACGTCCGAATTCGAACTGATCCGGCGCTACTTCACCCACCGCGCGCGCCATACGGTGCTCGGGGTCGGCGACGATGCGGCGCTGGTCAACGTGAAGCGCGGCCACGAACTTGTGATTTCCGCCGACATGCTGGTAGCGGGCCGGCATTTTTTTCGCGACGCGGACCCGCGCCGGCTCGGCCATAAGGCGCTTGCCGTCAATCTCTCCGACATGGCGGCGATGGGGGCAACGCCGCGCTGGGCCACGCTCGGACTCGCATTGCCGGCGGCCGATACGCGCTGGATAAAAGAATTCTCGCGTGGCTTCATGGCGCTCGCGCGGCGTTTCGACGTCGATCTCATCGGCGGCGACACCACGCGCGGGCCGCTCAACATTTGCGTGCAGATCATGGGCGAAGCGCCGCACGGCAAAGCATTGCGGCGCGACGGCGCGCGCAAGGGCGACGACATCTGGGTATCGGGAACGCTCGGCGATGCGGCGCTCGCGCTGGCTGCGCTCAAGCGGCGGATCCGGCTCAAGCCCGCCGAATTGGCGCAGTGCGCCGTGCGGCTTCACGCGCCCACCCCGCGCGTGGCGCTGGGCCTTGCCTTGAGTGGCATTGCGCATAGCGCGATCGATATTTCGGATGGCCTGCTGGCGGACCTGGGGCACGTTCTCGAATCTTCCGATGCGGCAGCCGAAATCGAACTCGCGGCATTGCCCGCGTCGGCAGTGCTGCGCCGGTATCTTGCACACGTGACCGCGTGCCGCGCGTTGCTCGCCGGCGGCGATGATTATGAGCTGTGCTTTACGGCGCCGCGGGCCGCGCACGAGCGGATCGTGCGGGCCGGCAGTCGCGCGCGCGTGCGGGTAACCCGCATCGGCAGCGTGCGCGCGCATCGTCAAGGTATGCCGCGGCTTATCGTGCGCGCGCCCGACGGCGCTGCGCTGCGCGTGGTGCGTGGGGGCTACGATCATTTCGCCTGACGCCGCGGTGGCGCCGTCGTGGCGCTTCATGTGGCGGCATCCGGCGCACCTTATTGCTCTGGGCGCGGGCGCGGGGCTCGCGCCGCGGGCGCCGGGAACCGTGGGGACTTTGCTCGCGTTCCCGCTGTATTGGCTGCTCGCGGCTTTCACTACTGCTGCAGTCATGCTGGCAATTCTCGGGGGCGCGTTTTTGCTGGGCATCTGGGCCTGCGGCGCGACGGGCCGCGCGCTGGGTGCCGCGGACCACGGCGCAATGGTGTGGGACGAGGTTGTCGCGTTTGCGCTCGTCCTGGTGTTTACGCCCGAGGGCTGGCAGTGGCAGGCCGGCGCGTTCCTGCTGTTCCGGTTTTTCGATATCGTGAAGCCGCCGCCGATCCGCTATTTCGACCGCCGGCTCAAAAGCGGCTTCGGGGTGATGTTCGATGATCTGCTCGCGGCGGGTTATGCATTGCTGGTATTGGCCGTGTGCCAGCGCTTGATCGGACCGGGCGTGACATGAAAGTCTGCTGGCTCGTGCGCGTGCCCGTTGTCGAACGCGAGCAGCACCTCTACTCGCCACTGGCCGGCGTGCGCATGCGCACGCTCATGCCGGTGGAAGAATTGCAGCGCAGCGGTCACGACGCCCGCGTTGTGCAACTGCCGGATTCCGGCGTGCCGGACGCCGCTGCGGCTGCGCTGCTTGAATCCTGCGACGCGGTGTTCTTCGGGCCGGTGCTGCCCGCGCCCGCGCAATCGATCGACGATTCCGCCGCCGCCGTCTTTGCGTTGCTTGATCGTTTGCAGCAGCGCGGCATCAGAACGCTCGCCGACATTCATGACGATCATTTTGAAGTGCCGGGGCGTATCGAGTATTTCACCGGGCTGGTGCGCAAGGCAGACGCGGTGTTCGTCAATTCGGACGCGATGGCGGAACTCGTGGCGAAATACACGCCGCGTCCCGTAAAAGTCATCGGCGATCCTTACGAGGGTCCGCACGGCGACCCGCGCTTCGATCCCGCTGCGGGCCGCAACTGGATCGACCGGCTGGTGCCGTGGCGCGCAAGCCGGCTGCAGCTCGCGTGGTTCGGGCATCAATCCAATCTGCAGCCGGTTTACGATCTCGCGCACGCGATAGTCGAGGCACGTGTCCCGTGGCCGGTAGATATGTCACTCGTATCGAGGGACGGCTTCGGCGCGCGCGAATTTTGCGAAATCTTCAATCATCATCATGGCAGCAGGTGCCGCGCGAAATTCATCGAGTGGTCGCCCGCCGCAACCCGACAGGCGCTCCACGCGTGCGATCTCGCCGTCGTGCCCGGCGACCCGAAGCTCAGAAAAACGGCGGTCAAAAGCGCCAACCGGGTGGCGGAAATCCTGCGCGCGGGACGCCTGGCGCTTGCTTTTCCGATTCCCGCTTACCGGCAATTTGCCGACTATGCCTGGATCGGAGAAGATATCGCCGGCGGGATCGTGTGGGCGATGAAAAACCGCGACGAAGTGCGGGCACGCATCCGCGCGGGCCAGGATTATGTCGAACGGACGTTTTCTCCGCAAGTCATCGGCGAAGAGTGGCAGGGCGCATTGCGCGAACTGCTCGCGCAGCCAGTCAGCCACTAGATTGATCGGAAACGATGGATAACGCCTTATATAAACTCGCCGCGGACGTCGGGTCGGCGCTCAAGACGCGTGGTCTTACGCTCGCCACGGCTGAATCGTGCACAGGAGGGTGGATCGGCGAAGCCGTCACCGCGATCCCGGGCAGTTCCGACTGGTATGAACGCGGGTTCATCACGTACACGAACGTCGCCAAACGCGAAATGCTGGGCGTGGCAGCGGAGACGCTGGAAAAATCCGGTGCCGTTTCCGAAGAAACGGTGAAAGCGATGGTGGCCGGTGCGCTGGCCCACAGTCATGCCGGGATTGCCGTGGCGGTGAGCGGCGTCGCGGGTCCGTCCGGCGGCACGCGCGCGAAACCGGTCGGCACGGTATGCATCGCGTGGGGACTGCGCGACGGCGACCCGTATGCCGAAACCCGCTGCTTCGCCGGGGACCGCGAAGCCGTGCGCCGGCAGTCGGTCGAATGCGCGCTCAACGGCGTGCTTGAACTTATCAAGTAACTTGGAGATTAAGTGATTGGGTGATTGGGAAAAACCAAGCTGCGCTCGCGTTCGTAGCGCGCTGCGCAATCACTTAATCGCTCAATGACCCAATCACTAGCACCAAAGTCATAGCCGTCATCCCGCGCGCCTGCGCGGCGTTATCAGTGGCGTGGGGCGTGTCGTCGTATTGACCGATTCATGGCGCAGAAGCGGCGGCATAGTGTGCGATAATCCGGGAGGCTCAAATGGGACAAATCATGGACGAAAACAAGTCAAAAGCACTCGCAGCAGCACTCTCGCAAATTGAAAAGCAGTTCGGCAAAGGCTCCATCATGCGGTTGGGTGAAGCCGACGTCGCCAAGGACATTGCATCGGTCTCGACCGGCTCGCTCGGACTCGATATCGCGTTGGGCATAGGCGGATTTCCGCGCGGCCGCGTGATCGAGATCTATGGCCCGGAATCTTCGGGCAAGACCACGCTGACGCTGTCGGTGATCGCGCAGATGCAGAAAGTGGGCGGCACCGCGGCGTTTATCGACGCCGAACACGCGCTCGATCCGCAGTACGCGCAAAAGCTCGGCGTCAACGTGCAGGACTTGCTGATATCGCAGCCGGATAACGGCGAGCAGGCGCTGGAAATCGCCGACATGCTGGTGCGCTCGGGTTCGGTCGACGTCGTGGTGGTCGATTCGGTCGCGGCGCTGACACCCAAGGCCGAAATCGAAGGCGAGATGGGCGAGCCGCAGATGGGATTGCAGGCGCGGCTGATGTCGCAGGCGCTGCGCAAGTTGACCGGCAACATCAAACGCTCGAATACGATGGTGATATTCATCAACCAGATTCGCATGAAAATCGGCGTCATGTTCGGCAACCCCGAAACGACGACCGGCGGCAACGCGCTGAAGTTCTACGCCTCGGTGCGCATCGACATCCGGCGCACC
>CAZEAX010000433.1:0-4370 GCA_964510405.1 uncultured Streptomyces sp.
TTCTGGCAGCGCGCGCAGATTGGCGCGCACCTGCGACTCAAGGCCGGCGAGACGGATCAATTCTTCGGGCCGGTGAAAGCTGAACACCTCGCGGCTGCGGAAATCGGGTTCGAGACTGTTGGTGAACTGAGTTACCGCACCCGTGGATTCGTATGCGAAAGGCAAAGGTTTGCGGTAAAGCGGAATTCCAGCGGGCAGGCCGAGGGTATACTTGCTCGATTGAATTTCGACGCCGGTCAGCGTGTGGCCTTCCGGTTTTGCCTCGACCACGCCAATGGCTTTGCCATCCGCATACAACAGGTAATCCGCAAATCCGGTCTTGAGCGGATATTCGCGCACGGCAACGCCGGGCGCCGCGGAGATGTTCATGGACTCGAAGTCCTGAACCACCCATCCGCATTGCCCGAGTCTGCGATCGATCTCCTGCCTGGCTTTTTCTTCCGGCTTGGGCAAACCCGCTCCCTTTTTTCCAAGGTCGAATAATGCCATATTCGCCGTTCGACCTTCGGGATTTGCACGCACGTCAGGTGAACGTTTCGGCGCCGGCGGTGCCGAACTTCCTGAACTTTTCAAATTGGCGTCAAGTTAAGCAATACTCCGTCTTGTTATGAGCGACCGCTTAATTAAAGAATTTCGACTCGTCTGCCTCGCGGCCGCGCTTCTCCTGCCGCCACACGCGATGTCGGCAGAGAAGTGCGCGGAGAAAAAGCCGGTCGCTCAAGGCAGCGAATTGCAGTTGTTCATCGAGAACGACATGCTGGCGCACACGGACCGCTATTACACCAATGGCATCAAATTCGGCATCGGGGTGCCGGGCGACACTCTTGAAGAGCTTCTGTGCGACTTTTCCAGATTTACGCTCGCTCCGTTCTCGGAAAACGAGGAAAAGCTTCATTTCGGCTGGTTTGCCGGCAACAATCTCTACACTCCGAAAATAATCACCATCGCGGCGGCCCAGCCGAACGATCGCCCGTGGGCGGCCTGGACGTATCTCGGCGGCGTTGCGCAGCGCGTGAGCAAAGACGGCGGCAAGCTCGACACGGTCGAAATCGACCTCGGCATGGTCGGCCCGCCGGCGCTGGGCGATCAGATCCAGACCGGATGGCACCGCCTGGTCGGCGCTTCAAAACCGCTCGGCTGGGGCAACCAGATTCCCGCCGAGCCGGCGTTACTGCTTGCGTATGTGCACAAGCAGAAGCTCAATTTCGGCACGAATTTCTTTGAAGTGATCCCGCACGCGGGCATCGATGTCGGCAATGTCTTCACGCTGGCCCGCGCCGGCGGCATCGTGCGATTTGGCATGAACATGACCGGCTTCGGACCCGACACCATAGAGCCGGGCGGCGCCATGCTGCAGAACACGCGCAATGCGGCCGATCCGGACGGCCGCGGGAAATTCGAGATCTACGGCTTTGTCGGCTTCGACGGCCGCCTGGTGGCGCGCAACATCTTCCTCGACGGCACGATGTTTCGCGACAGCCCCAGCGTCAGCAAACGCGATTACGTGAATGACGTGAGCGTCGGCGCGTCGATGCGGTATCAATGGCTGCGGATTTCTTTGACCCGGATAAGACGCAGCGAGGAGTTTTATACCGCAGCGGGCGGCGGCGGCGGGCAGACATTCGATTCACTGAACCTCGGCATCGAATTCTAGGCGGCGCGCAGCCGCGGAATTCCATTTGTGTAGTATCGTCTCGTATCGGGTTGATGCAACCTTTGCGGCGAAACGATGCGACCACCTCTACTGTTTCCACTCATCGCGCTCGCTTTTTTTGCCCGGGGAATCTCTGCGGCCGAGACTTATCCCGACAGACCCATTCGCCTCCTCGTCGGCTTCACCCCCGGCGGTGCCGCAGACGTTTCGGCGCGCGTAATTTCGAGGAAGATGTCCGAATCTCTGGGCGTCAACATCGTAGTCGAGAACCGTCCCGGCGCCGGCGGAAATATCGCGGCGGAGATCGTCGCCACCGCGAATCCCAACGGCTACACTTTGTATTGGAGCAGCGTGGGTCCGTTGACGGTGAGCCCGGCGCTGGGCATCAAGCTTCCTTACAACCCGCTCACGGATTTCGCGCCGATCAGCATGGGCGTGCAGTCGTGCAATGTGCTGTCGGTGCGGCCGGTCTTTCCGGCAAACACGCTGGCGGAAGTTATCGCGCTTGCAAAGGCCAAACCCGGACAACTGAAATACAGCACGCAGGGCATCGCATCGACCGGCCATCTCTCGGGTGAATTGCTCCGGTCGCTCACCGGCATCGACATCGTCCAGGTCCCGTACAAGGGCGGCAGCGAAGGCGTTGCTGCGCTGCTGAGCGGCGAGGTCGAGCTGGGATTTTTGAGCGGACCCAGCATCCGTGCGATCGGACCGGGCCGCATCAAGACCATCGCAATCACCTGCGCGAGACGCGATACGACAATGAAGGAAATCCCGACCTTTGCCGAAGCGGGCGTGCCGAACTTCGAAGCGACGTTCTGGTACGGCCTGCTCGCGCCGGCGAAAACGCCGGCCGCGGTGATTGCGAAACTGAATAAGGAAATGACTGCAGCGCTTGCCGATCCGACTGTGATCCAGCAACTGGAAGCCCAGGGTCAGCTTCCCGCGCCCACGTCGCCGGAAAGTTTCGCGAAGACGATCCGCGATGATCTGGCGAAGTGGAAGAAGGTGTTTGCGGGAGCGACGCAACCTTAGAACCTTGCCCCAACCGCAACCCTCCTTGCCCCCCCATCCTTAGTCCTTCCCCCGCAAGCAGGGGAAGGAAACGTTGAGCATTTCGCGAGTACGAAATGGACGCTAAAACTGGCAAGGGGGGAAGCATCGGCGTGAAGCGTTCATCAAGACTCCTTCCCCTGCAAAGCGGGGGAAGGCTGGGATGGGGGCAACAGATTTACAGTGTTGCTTAATCCGCCTTCAAGTTCGCCGCTTTCACCACCGCACCCCACTTCACTATCTCCGACTTGATGTAAGCGCCGAATTGCGCGGGCGTATTGCCCATGGGTTCGGAGCCTTCGTGCACGAGACGCTCCCTGATATCCGGCAGCGCGAGCACGACCAACGTCGCGGCATTCGTCTTCGCGATGATTTCGCGCGGCGTGCCGGCGGGAAACATGAATCCATACCATGCAGCCGTTTCGAAGTTTGGATAGCCGGATTCCGCGATCGTCGGCACGTCGGGCGCCGCGGACGAGCGCTGCAAACTCGTCACGGCGAGCGCGCGCAGCTTGCCCGCTCGTGCCAGCGGCAGTGAACTCGGCATGGTGCCGAAGTAATATGCGACCTGCCCCGCGATGATGTCCGTCATTGCGGCGGCGCCGCCCTTATAGGGAACGTGCACGACGTCAATCCCCGCGACCGACTTGAACAACTCCGCGGCAAGATGCGTCGACGTGCCGGTGCCGGCGGAGGCGAAGTTCAACTGGCCGGGCCGGCTTTTCGCGTAGGCGACGAGCTCGGGCACGGACTTGAACGGCAGGGCCGGATTCGCGACGAGCAGGTTGGGAAACGACGCGATCATGGTCACCGGCGCGAAGTCGCGCACCGGATCGTACGGGAGTTTCGGATACAGCGCCGGCCCCACCGCGACCGGACCCACGTTGCCCAGCAACAACGTATAACCATCGGGCGCGGCCTTCGCGGCGAGATCGACGCCCAGCGTGCCGCCCGCACCGCTGCGATTGTCGATGACCAGCGGCCTGCCGAGCTGCTCCGACATGCGCTGGCCGATGATGCGGCCGACGACGTCGCCGCCGCCGCCTATCGCGAACGGCACGATGAGGCGGATCGGGCGCGCGGGCCAGGTTTCGGCGAGCGCGGATGTTGCGAGGCAAATTGCTCCCGCAATTAGCGATAGAAGTAAAAATCTTTTATTCAACGCTTGCCCCCACCCCAGCCCTCCCCCGTGCATTTCATGCACAAGGGAGGGGGTCTGCCTGCTTCTTACGTCTGAAGCACTGCCATCAGTTGCTTCACTTTCGGCAGCGTGTCCAATGCTTTGATCATCGCGAGGCTTTCGTTCACCTGCGATTGCGACAGCACGCCGGCGGCGCATTCCTCGTACTTGCCCTTCAAGTCGTCCCATGTCGCCGGATCTTCCGACCAGCCGCGCGCGTGCGAGCGCTGCGTCTTCACCGCACGGCCATCCTTGAGCTTTACTGCGAGCCGCATTTCGCCCCAGTTCACACCGGCCTCACCCCATTGGCCGCGGTGCTTCTTGAGGTCGTCGGGCTCGATGACTTTCACGCGCTTCATCAGCGCCTGCACGTCGGGCTTGTTGACGCGCTCGTCCGTGTACTCGGCGACGCCGGCGCGGCGCTCGATCAGCGAAATCGCCATGCTGTAGGGCAGGCAGAAGCGCGCTTTGTGTCCGTCGTTA
>CAZEAX010000434.1:0-4360 GCA_964510405.1 uncultured Streptomyces sp.
TGCCGGTCGGCGCGTATAGCTATTCGGGCGGGCTCGAGTCCGCGATCGAGGACGGCATCGTCACGGACGCGCGCACGGCGCAAACGTGGATACGCGACGTGCTCGATTTCAGCGTCGGCAGTTTCGAATTGCCGCTGCTGTATCGCATGATGGAAGCGCTCGCGCAATACGATTACGAAAAGCTCACGCGCTGGAACACGTTGTTTCGCAGCGGTCGCGAAACCGCAGAACTGCGCACCGAGACGTTGCAGATGGGGCACGCGCTCGTAACGTTGCTGAAGGATCTGCCGTTTTGCAGCGCCGATGAGATTGCGAAATTGCACGGCATAGGCGCATTGACGTTCCCTGCGGTATACGCGTTCGCCGCGCATCACATGACCATTGACCGCAATGCGGCGCTCGTCGGCTATTTGTGGAGCTGGCTGGAGAACCAGGTCATGGCCGCGTTAAAGGCGGTGCCACTGGGACAGAGCGCGGGCCAGCGCATGCTCGTTGCCATGGGGGCGGATTTGCCCGCGGTGGCGCAGCGCGCGATGCAGCTTGAAGATGACGAATTGACCAATTTCGCACCGGGTCTCGCGATCGCGAGCAGCCGGCACGAAACGCAGTACAGCCGTTTGTTCCGTTCGTAAAATCAACCAAAGCGAATCACCATGCACAAGCAACCCCTGCGCGTCGGCATCGGCGGTCCCGTCGGCTCCGGTAAAACCGCACTCACGCTCGCACTGTGCCGCAGCTTGCGCGAACGCTATCAGATCGCCGTCGTCACCAACGATATCTACACCGAGGAAGATGCCAAGTTTCTCGTCACTCACGAGGCGTTGACGCCGGACCGCATCATCGGCGTCGAAACGGGCGGCTGTCCGCACACCGCGATCCGCGAGGATGCGTCGATCAATCTCGAAGCCATTTCGCGCCTGACTGCGAGCTTCAACGATCTGGACATCATTTTCGTCGAGAGCGGCGGCGACAATCTTGCCGCAACGTTCAGTCCCGAGCTGTCCGATCTCACGCTCTATGTGATCGACGTCGCCGCCGGCGACAAGATCCCGCGCAAAGGTGGTCCCGGCATCACCAAGTCAGATCTGCTGGTCATCAACAAGATCGATCTGGCGCCCATGGTCGGCGCCTCGCTCGAGGTGATGGACCGCGACGCCAGGAACATGCGCGGCGAGCGGCCGTTCGTGTTCAGCAATCTGAAGACCAATCAAGGTCTCGACAGCATCGTCGAGTTCATCGAGCGGCAGGGGATGATCAAGCAGCGGTAAAGGCCGAATACGGGCCGAGGATGCGAGCACGTCCGCTCCGGCACCCACCACCCGATCCTGCTCTGCACCGGAAAACGCGCTATTGTTGCGGTTCTGAATTGAGGAGACGCCCATGCGCGACAAATTGAAGACCCTGAAAGAGGCTGCTGCTCAGGTAAAGAGCGGCACACGCCTGGTGATGAGCGCCAATATGCAACGCTCGCCGATGGCGTTCCTGCGCGAAGTCGTGCGGCAGGGCGCCGACCGTTTGCGTGTCATCGGTGTCGTGGGCGGCGAAATCAATATCGATTTCCTGGTTGGCGCAGGCGCCGTCGGAGTGGTGGACACCTGCAGCGTCACCCTGGGCGAATTCGCCCGCACCGGTCCGAACTTCGCCCGCTATGTCGTGGCGGGCCGCGTGCGCGCGCTCGACAATACCTGAGGGGTGCTCTTTTCGCAGGCCCAGGCTGGGTCTATGGGGGTGCCTTACATTCCGGTCATCGGTCTGGTCGGGACGGATTTGCTGAAGCGGCGCGACGACATGGTGCTCGCCCCCGATCCGTTCGATGGCAAAACGGTCTCGGTGGTTGCCAGGGCAATGCGGCCGGATGTCGCGGTGTTTCACGTCGACAAGGCGGACCGTGCAGGCAACGTGTCGTGCGGCTATCCGGTTGAAGCCGTCATCCTCGCCGAAGCCTCGCATCACGTCATCGTCACCGCCGAGGAAGTCGTGGACCGGCTCGACGAGAAGGATGCAATCGGCACGTTCGTGCCATCGATTCTCGTCGACACGGTGGTCCACGCGCCGTTCGGCTCGCATCCCGCCGGCATGACCGGCCGCTACGGTCCGGACAAGTCCCACATGAAGCAATATGTCGAAGCGTCATGCGACGATGCGAGCTTTGCCGCTTATCTGAAGACTTACGTGTTCGATATCGGGAGCCATGCCGATTATGTGGAGCATTTCGTCCCCCGCGAATTGCAACAGCCGGGGCGGGCGACATGAGCGGGAGCCCGAATTACAGCGAGTCCGAGTTGATGGCCGTGCTCATGGCGCGCGAGGTGCGCGACGGTGAAGTTTCAGCGTGCGGTGCGCTCTCGCAAATTCCGGCGACCGGGCTATTGCTTGCGAAAGAACTGCATGCGCCCGATGCCGAATTGATCATACTCAACACGGTATTCAGGCCGTTTCATACGTCGCGCCAGTTTCATTTTCTCGCGCAGCGCGGCGAGCTCGGCCTCTTTTTCGTGAGCGGCGTGCAGATCGACGGTCACGGCAATTACAACCTGCATCAGCTGGGCACCGACCCCGAGCGGCCCGAGGTACGATTCCCCGGCGGCTACGGCGGCGGCATGATCTACTATTGCGCGCGGCGTACCGTGGTGTTTCGCAGCGAGCACACGCGACGTTCGCTGGTGGAGCGCGTCGATTTCATCTCGGCGGCCGGCAGTTCTCCGGACAACGTGCTGCGGCTGGGCAACCCGAGCAAACTGATCACGCCCAAGGCGAGCTTACGCTTCGACACGGCCAAGGGCCGCCTGCTGCTCGATACGATACATCCTACGCACACGATGGATGAGATCCGCGAGAACACCGGTTTCGATCTCGGTGTGACGGGAGCGGTCGCGACCACGCCGGCGCCTACCGCCGAAGAGTTGCGCGTACTGCGCAGCGTCGTGCGCCCGAAGATGATCGAAACGGGTACCTACGCCGCGTGGGCGGAACGGGCACTCGGCAGTGGGTAAAATTCAGCTGCATCGCAAAAATTTCACGAAAGCCGCGTAAAGATTTCTTTATATTGAATACAAACCGGCACTAATGCATGGCGAATGTTCCCGTACACGGCTACTATCCGCCGCATAAAGGAACGGCAATCGCGATGAGGAGTCGTGTGAATCGCCGGTCCGTTTTTGGCTGGACATTGAACTTTGCGACAGCAACATGGTTTTACCCTGATCGAAATCGCGTTAGTGCTGGTCATCATCGGGCTCGCGCTGGGCGGCGTGCTGAGAGGGCAGGAGCTCATCAATGCCGCGAAGGTGCGCAACATCGCATCCCAGTTGGACGGGGTCAAGCTCGCTTATCTGGGATTCAACGATCGCTACCGGAGCATGCCGGGGGATATGCCGGCCGATATCGCCAACGCCAACATGCCCGGCAACCCGGGCGGTTGCGGCCCGACGCGCGGCACGCCGGCTTTTTGCGGCAACGGGGACGTAGACCCGGCGGAAAATCTCGTCGTCTGGGCCCAGCTTGCCCACGCGAATTTCATTCTCGGCGCTTACAACGGCGCGGTCGGCGCGGTGCAATCGGCCACCGTCGCGCCATCGTTGACCACCAATCCAGCCAACTCGTTTGGCGGCTACTTGCTGCTCGTCAGTGATGCGGACTACGGCGACGCCACGACAACCACGCCGCGCGTCGTCCTGAACGTCAAATCCGGCGGCATGGTTCCTGCCGCCACCATTGCCGAACTCGACCGCAAACTGGACGACGGGATTGCAGGCACCGGCGCCATTCGCATCGCGCCGGTCTGGGACAACGTCACCGCCACGTGCTACACGGGAACGCTGGGAACGGGCACGCTGGCCTATACCGCGGGGCTCTCGCTCAATAACTGCGGCTCTGCAGCTATCCAGTAGCAATCGCGGGCAATTCGACGAAGCAGGGCGGCAGTCGCACTTTGCGCTACACTCGCACTTGTGAACTGCCGACCACCCGGCATCCGGAATAGCGCAACCTGTCCGAACTGAATATGATCTGTGCGCCCATGATCAGAAATGTGCTGAGCGTTACCGCCATGATTTTTGCAGTGACGGCTTGCGGCCGCGCGCCCGAGTCATCGGCGGACTCCAAGTCCAGTGCCGACCAGCTGCAGCCGGTTCAACTGCCAACCAAGTCGGAAATCAGCCCGGAAAAAATCGCAAACGACATCGTCGACCGCGTGGTTCGCGTATCGGACGTGTCGGGCGCGGGCGACGAAACGGAATGGACATTCGAGGCCAAAGAATTCCGGCACGTCGACATCCTGGAAACCAAAGTGACGGGCAGCACGCTGACGCTCGTCATCTTCCTCACCACCCGCAACAATCCCGCGGGTGACGAAGAGCAG
>CAZEAX010000435.1:0-4353 GCA_964510405.1 uncultured Streptomyces sp.
CAGCGCCCGACGCCGGCGAGGCGCTGCGCGTGCTCGAAGTGCTGATGCGCGAGCTGTCGTTGAAACAGGCGGTCAAACTCGCAGTCGACATTACCGGCGCACGCAAGAACGACATCTACGAGCTGGCGCTGCAGCTGGATAAGCGAGGCTGATTTTACTAATTGCGGGTCCGCGCTTAAGATTGCGCCAGAATATTCAGGGAGAGGCAATGAGCAGAGTCACCATCACACGTCCGGACGACTGGCATTTGCACCTGCATGACGGCGACTATATGCGCGCAGTGCTGCCGGATACGGCGCGGCGCTTTGCGCGTGCAATCGTGATGCCGAACCTGAAGTCCCCGGTCACGACGACCGATATGGCGGTCGGCTACCGCGACCGTATTGTCTCGGCGCTGCCCGACGGCATGCATTTCGAGCCGTTGATGACGCTCTATCTCACCGACAACACGACAGCGAAGGAAATCCGGCGCGCCAAGGCGAGCGGCGTCGTCCACGCCGTCAAATACTATCCGGCCGGCGCCACCACCAATTCGGATTCGGGCGTCAGCGAACTCATTAAATGCGAAGAGGCGCTCGCCGCAATGGAGGAGTGCGGGTTGCCGCTGCTCGTGCACGGCGAAGTGACTTTCCCGAACGTCGATATATTCGATCGCGAGAAACTTTTTATCGACCGCGTTCTGTTGCCCGTATTGCAGAAATTTCCAAAGCTGCGCCTGGTGTTCGAGCACATCACCACCAAGGAAGCGGTGCGTTTCGTGCTTGCGTCGCCGCCCCGCGTGGCCGCGACGATCACCGCGCATCATCTGCTGCTCAATCGCAACGCGCTGTTCGTGGGCGGCATCCGCCCGCACCATTTCTGCATGCCGGTATTGAAACGCGAGGATGACCGGCTGGCGTTGATCGAGGCCGCGACGAGCGGCAACCCCAAATTTTTTCTGGGTACCGACAGCGCGCCGCATGCGCGCAATACCAAGGAGGCGGCGTGTGGTTGCGCCGGCATGTATACCGCGCACGCGGGGATCGAGTTCTATGCGGAAATTTTCGGCGCCTACAACGCGCTCGAAAAGCTGGAGGGCTTCGCGAGCGTGTTTGGGCCGCTGTTCTACGGCCTGCCGCGCAATCAAGACAAGATCACGCTCGTCAAGGAGGTGTGGAACGTGGCGAAAGAATTGCCCTATCACAAGGACACGCTGGTGCCATTCCGCGCCGGCGGCACGGTGAGCTGGCGCATGCTGTAACGCGGCAGCGCGGAGGCGATCAAACAAAGCCCGGCGTTGTGCCGGGCTTTTTGCTTTGCTGCTAGCGGTCGCGGCCGCCGGGTCCGGGGCGAAATCGCCCGTAAAACAGCAGGGTCTCACGCCGGCTCTGCATGCTAAAATTCGCGCGGGAGTTGGCCAGGCAGTCGCTGTTTGGACGATCAATCGTCCCGATAGAGGAAAGTCCGGGCTCCACAGGGTAGGGTGACGGCTAACGACCGTCCGCCGCGAGGCGAGGAACAGGGCCACAGAGACGAGTCCGTTCGTTTCACGCGCCGGACTTTGACGCCGCAAGGCGGCAAAGTCTCGTAAAAGAAGGGCGGTGGCGGTCTTCCTGGCGAAGACCGTCATCGAGCTTCGCGCGGGGAGCGAACGGGGTGAAACGCGGCAACCTCCACCCGGAGCAACACCAAATAGGCAAGCGATGACGTGACCCACCGAGCTTGCGGGTAGGTGGCTAGAGCGTGCGGGTAACCGCACGTCGAGAGGAATGACTGTCACGGCGGCGCAAGCCGCCGACAGAACCCGGCTTATCGGCTGACTCCCACATCCGGAGAGAAGGCGCGACTGATGTCAATCGCGTTTGAAACGGGTCTGCATTCAATAACGGCGGCTTATGGCTAAGGATTCATCATGAAGAAATACAGGATTGCCTACATACCCGGCGACGGCATCGGCAAGGAAACCGGACCGGAAGGGGTGCGCGCGCTCGAAGCTGCCGCGCGCAAATTCGGGTTCGAATTGCAGTTCGATGAGTTCGACTGGAGCTGCGACTACTACGCGAAGTACGGCCGCATGATGCCGGAAGACGGACTCGATCAGGTGCGCAGGCACGACGCGGTATTTTTCGGTGCGGCCGGCTGGCCCGCCACGGTGCCCGACCATATTTCGCTCTGGGGCCTGCTGATACCGTTTCGCCGTAATTTCCAGCAGTACGTGAACCTGCGGCCCGTGCGCTTGATGCCGGGCGTGAAATGTCCGCTCGCGGACCGCAAGCCCGGTGACATCGATTTCTGGGTCGTGCGTGAAAACAGCGAGGGCGAGTATTCGTCGATCGGCGGGCGCATGTACTCGGGCACAGACGAAGAATTTGCCACCCAGCAGGCGATCTTCTCGCGGCGCGGCACCGATCGCATCATGCGTTTTGCGTTCGAGCTTGCGAAGAAGGGCAGGAAAAAGCACGTCACGTCGGCGACCAAGTCCAACGGCATCTCGATCACGATGCCATACTGGGATGAGCGCTTCAAAGCGATGGCCGCGCAGTATCCGGACATCAAAACCGATCAGTACCACATCGATATTCTTTCCGCGCATTTCGTGATGCATCCCGACTGGTTCGACGTGGTCGTGGGTTCGAATCTGTTCGGCGACATACTTTCGGATCTCGGGCCGGCGTGCACGGGCACGATCGGCATTGCGCCGTCGGCGAATATCAATCCCGAGCGCGACTTCCCTTCGCTGTTCGAGCCCGTCCATGGCTCGGCGCCCGATATCTATGGCAAAGGAATTGCGAATCCGGTCGGCCAAATATGGTCGGGCGCCATGATGCTCGAACACCTCGGGCATCCCGACGCGGCGAAAGCCATCGTCGACGCGGTCGAGGCAATCCTCGTCGAAGGCCCGCGCACGCGCGATGTCGGCGGAAAATCCGGCACCACCGAAATGGGCAAGGCCATCGCCGACGCGATATGACGTACGCATAAGCCGCGGCAGCGCGGTTTATGCTTCACGCCGGTTACGTTTTTTTTGCCTCGGGCAGGCGGTTTAATTGTGCGGCTACCGCGAGTTTCTTTCCAGGCGCGCCCGGTAGCGGGCTGCACACCGCATAACTTTTCTTCCTTAATCGCGCAGATATTCCAACGGGATACGGCGCGATTTGCCGTGCCGCATTGCGCGCCACGCGCACTCCTCAAAATGCCAATGATCCTGGCGTTGCGTAAAGCCGCGGCGCCAGATCGCCGCTGTAGCGCATAACGTGGTCTCGCCGACCGCCAGAGCTGCTTTATTCGTTCGGCGGCCGTTCGCTTTTGCCAGGGAATGTGCGCTTTTGTTGCTTTTCCGCAACGACCAGACGCTCCTAACTCCTTGATAGTCAAAAATAAAGCTAAAGTAACACATTCACTTATTTGTATATACTATTGATTTTCAACAATATTATTTTTTAAACTCATTGCGCGCGTGAATTAATCCTCATAAGTCTTTGTCCTGAAAACATAAATTTGGTTTTCTGTGCTTGACCACACCATCGGTTTTTCATATAGTGGGCAACGGTGGGAAAAAGTGGGAAAAATCTCACTCCGGCGTCTCAATCGGGGGGATCTGTGTTCCGCGGTGTGGCTCAGCTCAATCTGGACAGCAAAGGCAGGCTGGCGGTGCCCTCGCGCTATCGCGAGGCATTGCTCGTGCGCTGCGCGGGCCGGCTCGTGATCACGGCCGACGTCGACAAGTGCCTGCTGATTTATCCGCAACCCGACTGGGAGCCTATCCAGCAAAAGCTGATGAGCCTCTCGAGTCTGAATCCGCGCATCCGTGATTTGCAGCGCCAGCTGATCGGTTACGCCGAAGACATCGACATGGACGCGGCGGGCCGCGTGCTCGTGTCGCCCGCGTTGCGCGACTTTGCGTCGTTGAACAAAAACGTGGTGTTCGTAGGCCAGGGCAACAAATTCGAATTGTGGGACAAGGAAAAATGGGACCAGGTGCTGGCGCGCGGCGCGGGTTTTACCGAGGGCGATCTGCCGCCTGAACTGGAGGGCTTCTCGTTGTGAGCCTGGGCTCACATATCCCGGTATTACTGGAGGAGGCGGTAGCAGGTTTGAAAGTGCGGGCAGACGGCGTTTATGTCGACTGCACGTTTGGTCGCGGCGGACACAGCCGCGAGATTTTGGCGCGGTTAGGGAAGCACGGGCGTTTGATTGCGCTGGACCGGGACCCGGCGGCAATCGCAGTGCATGGGGGTATCGACGATGAGCGGCTCAAGCTCGTGCATCGCAGTTTCAGCGGTTTACGCGAAGTGCTTGCCGAATTCGGTGTGGCGCAAGCCGACGGCATCCTGCTCGATCTTGGCGTGTCGTCGCCGCAAATCGACGAGGCCG
>CAZEAX010000436.1:0-4345 GCA_964510405.1 uncultured Streptomyces sp.
TCACCGGGCGCCTTGCCATCACCAATTCTGGCTGCAACGCACACGTGTTTCATTAGGTTATGGGCTCTTAGTTGATGCCCAGCCGCTCCATGCGGTAGCGCAACGCACGGAAAGTGATGCCGAGCAGCTTCGCCGCCGCGGTGCGGTTGAAGCGCGTCTGCTCGAGCGCTTTGAGTATCGCCTCCTTCTCGACGCTGTCGAGATGCTCCTGCAGCGGCAGGCCGGATCGGTCGATCGACGCATTTTCCCCCTGGGCCGGCGCGCTGAGCTGCAAATCATCGACCTCGATCTGGTCTCCGGCGCACAGCGCGATCGCGCGTTCGAGTATGTTCTCCAGTTCCCGCACGTTGCCCGGAAACTGGTAGTCGCGCAGCGCCGCAACCGCTCCCGCCGACAGCTCAGGCGTATTACCGCCGCTGTCGGCGCCGCCGCTTTTGCGCAGAATCTCGCGCGCGAGCACCGCGATGTCGTCGCGCATTTCGCGCAATGCGGGCATACGCAGTTCGATCACGTTCAACCGGTAGTAGAGATCCTGCCGAAATTTGCCGTCCTTCACCGCGTCGGCGAGGTGTCGGTGCGTCGCGCTGATAATGCGCACGTCGACATTTTCTTCGCCGGTAGAACCCACTTTGCGGACTTTTTTCTCCTGGATCGCGCGCAGCAATTTGACCTGCATCTGGATCGGCAGGTCGGCGACCTCGTCGAGAAACAGGGTGCCGCCGTTGGCCGCCTGGAAAAAACCTTCGCGGTCCTGATCGGCGCCCGTAAATGCGCCTTTCTTGTAGCCGAAGAATTCGCTTTCCATAAGATTCTCGGGGATCGCGCCGCAATTCACGGGCACGAACGGCGCATCGTGGCGGGGCCCTTTCAGATGCATAAGGCGCGCCGCGAGTTCCTTGCCGCAGCCCGACTCGCCGCTGATGTGAACCGGGGCCTGGCTGCGCGCGAGCTTGTCTATCATCTGGCGCGTCTGCTGCATGAGCGCGGAATCGCCAAGCAGGACAGGGAAGGTAGCGGGCTCAACCTCCTTGTCGCCGCTTTTCTTCGGTTGATTGGCGCGCGGCAGCTTCAGCGCCGAACGCACGAGCGCGCGCAACTGGTTGAGCGAAACCGGTTTCGCGAGATAGTCGAAAGCGCCGGCCTTCAACGCGGCGACCGCGTTTTCCGCGCTGCCGTGCGCGGTAATGACCGCAACCGGCGTGTTCGCATAGTGCTGGCCGACGTGCTCGAGCAGCTTCAAGCCATCGCCGTCCGGCAGCCGCATGTCGGTCAGGCATAAATCGTAACCGTGCTTTTGCATCAACTGCGTCGCCTCGAACTCGCCCGCGGCGCAATCGGTATCGAGCCCCATGCGCTGAAGTGTCAGGCTCAGCAACTCGCGGATATCGGCCTCGTCGTCGACGATCAAAACCCGGCTTTTATTCATTAGCGTCTCACGACTCCCTGACACAGCACGGTAAACTGCGCCCCCGCGGGGGTCTCGATGAATTCCAGCTTAGCATCGTTAGCCTCGCATACTTCGCGCGCGATATAGAGCCCGAGGCCCGTCCCGCTGCCGACGGTCGTAAAAAAAGGCTCGAATAACTGGTTGCGCAACGCCGGTGGCACGCCCGGTCCGTCATCGACGACGTCCAATTTTACAATGCTCCCGCCGCCGATCAAATCGACGGCGATGCGGATGCTGGCCGCGCCGCCGCGGCAGTGCCGCAAGGCGTTGCGGCACAGGTTCCACATCACCTGGTTAAGATGACTGCGGTCAAAAGTCACTTCCGTATCGACCGCGAGCTCCAGCGCGATCAGCGATTCAGGCATTTTCTCGATCTGGCAGAATTGCTCCGCGAACGTCTTCAGATAGTCGCCGACCAGGAACACTTCGCGATGGGCGCGCTCGCCGCGGTTCAACTTGAGCACGTCATTGACCATGCGATCGAGGCGTTTCGCGTTGTCGTGAATGATCGTCAGCAATCTCGCCACGGTGTCGTTAAGCGCGGGCTCCTCCTGCAAAAGTTCGGTGGCATGGCTGATCGCGGACAGTGGATTTCTCACTTCATGCGCGATGTTGGCCGTGAGCCGCCCGAGCGCCGCGAGCTTCAGCTGGCGCGCCTGTGCCTGCACGCGGGTCATGTCTTCGAGAAAAATCACCGCCCCCACGTTGCGGCTGCGGCCGACCGGCACGAAGCGCGCGCTGATCTTGTTGTTCTGCACGACCGTGCTGATGGCGTCGAAGCCGACGACCGGATTTTTGCGCCAGTCTTCCAGACGATGCGCGAGCGCAGGCGCATAGCTGCGCAGATTCTGCTCGCGCCGCTGCCCGTACAGCGGACCCAGCATCTCCTCGGCCCGCGCGTTGTGCTGCCTTATCACGCCGTGCTCGTCGACCACCAGCACGCCGTCATGCATATCCTGGATGACGAGCTGGCTGACTTCCGCCATGCTCGCAAGGTCGATTTCGCGCTGGGCAACGAGCTGCTCCGTCGCGACCAGATATTTCGCCAGCGTATGCGCGACCCACGCCGTGGTGAAATAGCCGATGCTGAGCAGACCGGCCTGTACGTATTGCGTGGTCTGCCCGCTGTACAACAGCACCTGGAGCGTGTGCTCGATCAGCACGGCGATACTCGCGAGGGCTGCATAGAACAAGGTGAGCCGGCCGCGGCTGATGAGTCCGGCGGCGGCGAGGCCCGACAGCAGCAGCAATCCCAGTCCGCTCGAGATGCCGCCGCTCGCAAACGTCAATACCGCGATAAAAGCGATGTCCGCACTGACCTGGACGCCGAGTTGCAGGTGGAAATGCCGGCGCGAGGCGATCACCACGAAACACAGCAGGCTGAACATCACATAGGCCGCGGCGGTATACACGAAGAGTTCGAATTCCGTCGAGCCGAACGTGAGCTGGCGGCCGAATAGCGCGGTGACGGAAAGCAGCAGCAACGCCACGATGAAACGGTAGCCGTTGAATAAAAACAGCGAACGCCAATAGGAATCCGGCGGATCGCCGGGCAAGCGTTGCGCACCTGTGCCGGATGGTTGCGCCGCGGGCCGCAATACGGAAGAGTAGACCGACATCGCTTAGCGGTGCAGCCGCAAATGGTCTTCGCTGCAGAAAAAATTTCCGCCGCTCGCGTGGCTTTCGCTGCGCGGCAGGTGCACGCCGCAATGCGCGCAACGCACCATGTCTTCGGGCGCGGAGGCGCGCGGCGCCTGACTGCGCGCGCGCGATTTCGCGTGGTTCTTGAGCACCGCCCACACGATCACGACGGCCAGCACCAGGAAAATCAGTTTGCCCAAGTCTTACCTCGCTAAGCGAGCGGCCAGTGAAAAGAGATAGTTTGCATCACGCGGCCCTGCCCCGTCGAGGCAACGTATCACGGTACGGCGACGGCACAGGCGTTGTCGACCTTAAACGCCGCGGCGGCGCGCCCACCGCGCATTCCCGCCGGCGCTGAAAGCGCCGCGTCCGCAGCGGGCTGGTGGATGGTGGTGATCGACCGAATTGGTCGGGGTGAGAGGATTCGAACCTCCGACTCCTGCGTCCCGAACGCAGTACTCTACCAGGCTGAGCTACACCCCGATTTGCTGCGCTCCAACTACAAGGGGCACTTGCGTGCCCCGTTAGTAATTGCGTGTAACGGCAAAGTCCGCCAATTGTAGCAAAGATTCGCGGTAAATTGAATTTGGCAGAATCTCCAGCGCGGCGCCCGCCGCACGCGCCTCGGCCTCCGCTTGACGGCGTGTATAGTCCAGCGCGCCGCTGCGCTGGATCGCGGCGATGACCTTTTCGAGTTCACCCAGGCCACCCTCTTCGATCGCCTTTTTTATCAGCGCGGCTTCCGCTGCGTTGCCGTGCTTGATCGCATAAATCAGCGGCAATGTCGGCTTGCCCTCGGCGAGATCATCGCCCACGTTCTTGCCGGTGGCCTTGTTGTCGCCCGAATAGTCGAGCACATCATCGATCAACTGGAAGGCGGTGCCCAGATGCATGCCATAGTCGGCCATCGCCGTTTCCAGCGTGGGTTCCGCGCCGCCGAGAATCGCCCCGAGGCGGGTCGCCGCCTCGAACAATTTGGCGGTCTTGTAGCGTATCACCCGCAGGTAGTCGTGCTCGTCGATCGCCGTGTTGTGGCAATTCATCAACTGCAGCACCTCTCCCTCGGCGATGACGTTGGTCGCGCCGGCCAGTACCTGCATTACGCGCATGCTCTCGACTTCGACCATCATCTGGAAAGCGCGCGAGTAAACGAAATCGCCGACGAGCACACTGGCGGCGTTGCCAAACAATGCATTGGCGGTCGGATTGCCGCGCCTCAATTCCGGGTAGACTCATTCCCCGTTTCCCGCCGGCCCA
>CAZEAX010000437.1:0-4339 GCA_964510405.1 uncultured Streptomyces sp.
TACTTGCTCTTGCCTGCCGGCTTCTGCACTTCCTTGATGGCGTCCTGGAAATCGTCGACGTCCTGGAAGCTTTTGTAGACCGACGCAAAGCGGATGTACGCCACCTTGTCGAGCTTGTAGAGCTCCTTCATTACCATCTCGCCGACGCGGCGCGATTCGATTTCTCGCTCGCCGAGCGCCAATACCTGCTGGGTGACGGTCGCGACGGCATCGTCCACCAACGGCGTGGGTACCGGACGCTTGTGCAGCGCGCGCATGAAGCCGGTGCGCAACTTGTCGAGGTCGAACTCCGTGCGGCTGCCGTCCTGCTTGACGAGCTGCGGCATGCGCAGCTCGACGGTTTCGTACGTCGTGAAGCGCTTGTTGCACGCCGCGCAGCGCCGCCGCCGGCGGATGCTGTCGCCGTCGTCATTGACGCGCGAGTCGATGACCTGCGTATCGGCCGCTTTGCAGAAGGGGCAATGCATGACTTCAGGCTCTCCTCATCCGTAGACCGGAAATTTCGCGCATAACGCCGTCGCCGCCGACCCCACCCGCTCGATCACACGTTCGTCCTGCGGCGCCTCGAGCACGTCCGCTATCAGGTTGGCGAGTTCGCGGGTTTCCGCAATGCCGAAACCGCGCGTCGTGATCGCCGGCGAGCCGAGCCGGATGCCGCTCGTGACCGCCGGCTTTTGCGGGTCGTTCGGGATCGCGTTTTTGTTGATCGTGATGTGGGCGCGACCCAACGCGTCCTCCGCGTCCTTGCCGGTCACGTGTTTCGCGGTCAGATCGACGAGAAACAGGTGGCAATCGGTGCGCCCGGACACGATGCGGCAGCCGCGCTGCTGCAGTTGCGCCGCCATCGCCTGCGCGTTGGCGATCACCTGCGTCTGATATTCCTTGAAGCCGGGACTCAATGCTTCTTTAAAAGCCACCGCCTTGGCCGCTATCACGTGCATCAACGGGCCGCCCTGGCTGCCTGGAAAGATCGCCGAATTGAGCAGCTTTGCGTGTTCGGCGCCGGCGAGTATCAGGCCGCCGCGCGGACCGCGCAGCGTTTTATGCGTCGTCGTGGTGACAAAGTCCGCAACGCCGACGGGACTCGGATAAACGCCGGCCGCGATCAGGCCGGCATAATGCGCGGCATCCGCCATCAGGAATGCCCCGACGCTGTCGGCGATGGCGCGAAAACGCTGCCAGTCGATCGCCAGCGAATAAGCGGACGCGCCGGCGACGATCAGCTTCGGCTGGTGCAGTCGCGCCAGTTCCTCGACTTGAGCATAGTCGATGACCTCGGTCTTCGGATCGAGACCGTAGGTCAGCGCGTGGTAAAGCTTGCCGCTGACATTCACCGTGGCGCCGTGCGTAAGATGGCCGCCGTGCGCGAGCGACATGCCCAGTATGGTGTCGCCGGGATGCAGCACCGCCGAATACACCGCGAAATTGGCCTGCGAGCCGGAATGCGGCTGCACGTTTGCGTACTCGGCGCCGAACAGTTCGCACGCACGGTCGATCGCGAGTTGTTCCGCGACATCGACGTACTGGCAGCCGCCGTAATAGCGTTTGCCCGGGTAGCCCTCCGCATACTTGTTGGTGAGCACCGAACCCTGGGCCTCGAGCACGCGCGGGCTCGCATAATTTTCGGACGCGATCAGTTCGATATGGTCTTCCTGCCGCTGCGTTTCGCGCTCGAGCGCCCATGTCAATTCCGGATCGAAGCCTGCGATTGTTTCGTGCCTTGAGTACATGCCGTGATTTCGATTCTAAATTGTTGATTTTACCATGGTTAATCACCGATATAAGCCGTTTGTCAAACGCTTGCATGGAGGGGCGATGCGCGAATCCCGTCCTTGTGACGTGCTTTGCGCAACAGCCGCGATGTTGAGTATGATTGGCGCCACACGGCAATGCACGCTTTCGGGAGGAGCCGGATTGAAAATACTATTAGCGATATCGCGACTGATCGATGCAGTCAACGAATTTGTCGGCCGCTCCACCTACTGGCTGATACTCGCCGCCGTCCTGATCAGCGCGGGCAATGCGGTGATCCGCTATGCCTTCAACATGAGTTCCAACGCGTGGCTCGAAATTCAATGGTATCTGTTCTCGGCCGTATTTCTCTTCTGCGCCGGCTACACCCTGCTGCACAATCAACATATCCGGATCGATGTCGTCACCGGGCGCCTCTCGAAACGCGCCCAGGCCTGGATCGACATTTTCGGGACGCTGTTCTTCCTGATGCCTATGGCTCTCACGGTCATGTGGCTGTCGTGGCCCGTCTTCATCGACGCGTATCAGCGCAACGAAGTCTCCACCAATGCCGGCGGACTGATTATATGGCCGGCACGACTCATGCTGCCGATCGGATTTTTCCTGCTGATCCTGCAGGGATGCTCGGAACTGATCAAACGAGTCGCGTTTCTGTGCGGACTCATTCCCGATCCCACGGAGAAACACGAGGAACCGAGCGCCGAGGAGCAACTGGCCGAAGAAATCCGCCGGCAGCGGGGTGAACCGGCATGAACGTCCGGCGCAGAAGCGCAACAACCCGCAGCCCTCTCACGCGGGTGTCCGTATGATCGAATTTCTCACCGGCAATATGGCGCCGATGATGTTCTCGGCGCTGATCGTGGTTCTGCTACTCGGCTATCCGGTCGCATTTTCGCTCGCCGCGGTCGGCATAGCCTTCGGCCTCCTGGGCATCAAGCTGGGGCTGCTGCACCCATCTCTGTTTCAGGCATTGCCGGAGCGTATCTGGGGAGTCATGTCCAACGACACCCTGCTCGCAGTCCCGTTCTTCACGTTCATGGGTCTGATACTCGAGCGCAGCGGCATGGCGGAGGACCTGCTGGATACCATCGGCCAGCTGTTCGGGCCGCTGCGCGGCGGGCTTGCGTTCGCCGTGATTTTCGTCGGCGCGCTACTCGCGGCAACGACCGGCGTGGTCGCGGCGTCGGTCATCTCAATGGGGCTCATCTCGCTGCCCATCATGCTGCGCTACGGTTACGACCGGCGCTTTGCGACCGGCGTCATCGCCGCGTCCGGTACGCTGGCGCAAATCATCCCGCCCTCGCTGGTCCTGATCATCATGGCCGACCAGCTCGGCAGATCGGTGGGAGACATGTATGCAGGCGCCTTCATTCCCGGCCTGACGCTCGCGGGCTTGTACGCGGTGTACGCGGCGGGCGTGACCATCCTCCGGCCGGCATGGGCGCCCGCGCTGCCCCTGGAAGCACGCACGTTCCGCGAGGCGAATGGCAGCAGCGGCACGCCGTCGCTGATCGTGCTTATCGTCGTCGCCATCGCAACTTCGGTTGGTTTCGCCAAATATCATTACCCGGCTGACGCTCCAATTGACGAACTGCTGGTCGTAGCCACATCGGTAGGCGTCGGCGTGGCCTTTGCCGCTTCGGTGATCAACCATGTGCTCAAGCTCGGCCTGCTTTCGCGCATCGCGGAACGCGTCACGTTCGTGCTGATTCCGCCGCTCGCGCTGATTTTTCTCGTGCTGGGAACGATTTTTCTCGGCGTCGCAACCCCCACCGAGGGTGGCGCGATGGGCGCGACAGGCGCGCTCGCGATGGCATTTGCGCGCCGCCGCCTGTCGCTGGCGCTGATGCGGCAGGCAATGGATTCGACCGCCAAGCTCACCGCGTTCGTGGTATTCATACTGGTGGGCGCGCGGGTGTTCAGCCTGACGTTTTACGGGGTCGACGGCCACCTGTGGGTCGAACATCTCCTTACCAACCTGCCCGGCGGGCAGCTCGGCTTCCTGATCGTCGTCAATATCCTGATTTTCTTTCTCGCGTTTTTCCTCGACTTCTTCGAATTGTCGTTCATCGTCGTGCCGCTGATCGGGCCGGTGGCGGACAAGCTCGGCATCGATCTGATCTGGTTCGGCGTGCTCCTCGGGGTAAACATGCAGACTTCGTTCATGCACCCGCCGTTCGGTTTTGCGCTGTTCTATCTGCGCAGCGTCGCGCCGGTCAAGGATTACGTCGACAAGGCGACGGGCAAGCTCACGCCCAAGGTCACCACCGGCCAGATTTACTGGGGCGCGGTGCCGTTCGTGCTGATCCAGATCATCATGGTGGTGCTGATCATTACATTCCCCGGGCTGGTAACCGGCGGGCTCGCCAAGAAAGCCGCCGTAGACACCAACAAAATACAGATCGAGGTGCCGGCGGAAGAGCAGGAAATGCCGGATACGCCTGGCGGCACCGGCCGTTCGTCCGAGCAGGAAGACACGCAGAAAGCATTCGACCGCGCGACGGGCGCAGAAAAAACACCAGCCGGCCCCGGGAAGTAAGTCAAAAGCCGGTCTATAACGAACCGCGCATCAAAAAACCCCGCCAAA
>CAZEAX010000438.1:0-4329 GCA_964510405.1 uncultured Streptomyces sp.
GACGAGGCGTAATTGATTGCACCGGGTTTCGCTTTGGCGGCCGCAATCAATTCGGGAATGGTTTTGGCGGCAAACGAAGGATGTACGATGACGACCGACGTGCCCGTCGCGATCTGGGTGATGGCGACGAGATCGCGCTCGGCGTTGAACGGCAGCTTCGTGCCGTACAACGCGGGATTGATGGCGACATTGCCGGTCGATGCGGACACCAGGGTATAACCGTCAGGCGTCGCCTTGGCGACGAGATCGGTGCCGATGATGCCGTTGGCGCCGGGGCGGTTGTCGACCACCGCCTGCTGGCCGAATGCAATTGCGAGTGTGTCGGCGGCGAGCCGCCCGAGCGTGTCGCCCGTGCCTCCCGCGGCGAGCGGCACGACGATGCGAATCGGCTTGTTGGGGTACGTTTGTGCAGACGCAGTTCCGATGCTGGCAAGCGCAGCGAGAATCCCCAAGAAGCGAATCGACCAGCAATTTGCATGAATGATCATTTTGCCGGGGCCGGGCGCGGCACCTGACGCGATGCCCAGCGCGACGCTATGCGGCGCAGGTTCCTTCAGCCCGCTGCCCGCGCGCGCGGCCGCGACGTGAAATCGAATAGCGCATCGGGACGCCTATCGAGGGCCCACAGCGCGGCCAGCAGTTCGCGCGATGCTGCGTCGCCGATCACCGGCATGGCGAGTTCGAGAAACTTGTCGTTCACTTCATCGTCGGTGAGCGGCATTTCCGGGTCGCCTTTGCGCGTCGGCTGGAAATGTTTGTAGAGCTTCCCGTCGTTCAATTCGATTTCGACGTGCGCGGCGCGCTGACCCGGATAGCCTTTCGACAACACGGGATCCGCCACGACCTCGACTTTGGCCAGGATCGCGCGCACGTCCGGATCGAGCAGGCGCTCGGGTGCGAACGCGACCAGCCGCACGCTGCCGTGCACGAGCGCATGCGCGGTCACGTACTGCAAACTGAACTTGGCCTGGTATTCGCCTTCGGGATCCGGGTTGTCGGTGATGTCGGTGCCGGCTTTGTAAGTGGCGATTTTCACGCGCTTCACGTCGCGCCACGTGAAGCCGTGCGTTTTCTGCAAGTGCAGCACGCCGTCGATCGGCGCGAACGTGTGTCCGCAGCAGCCGTGGTTTTTGAACGTCACGCGCGTGATATGGTAATCGACGCCCAGGTCTTTGACGGCTTTCGTCCAGTCGGGATCGACGCTCATCGCGGCGCCGAAGCCGACTTCGCCTTCGAGCATGTCGAGCGCGCCGGTGAGGCCTTTGGCCGCCCCCATCGCCGCCATCGCGCCGACGTCGGCGGCGTGACCGCCGTGCAGCGGCTTGGTCATGCATTGCGAGCGGAATGCCTGCTGCAGACCCGACGCGAACGAGCCGACCGTGCCGAGCGCGTGCGCGATCTGATCGCGGTTGCAGCCGAGCACGGTCGCGACTGCGGCGGCGGCGCCGAATGCGCCGACGGTGCCGGTGGTATGCCAGAATTTGTAATGCGAAGGCATGATCGCTTCGCCGATGCGCGTCGAGGTTTCATAACCGACGATTACGCCGCGCAAAAAAGTTTCGCCCGACGCGCCGGTCGATTGCGCGGCGGCGAGCGCGGCGGAAATCACCGGGCTGCCCGGGTGGTAGCCCGCGTCGCGGTAAATATCGTCGAACTCGACGGAATGCGACGCGGCGCCGTTAATCAGCGCCGCCGTGCGCAGGGTGGCACGCCGGCCCGATGCGAGCCGTGCATTGCCGCGATCGAGGTCTTCGGCGAGCGCCTGCTCAAGTATCGTGGCGGGCGCGACGAGGCTGCCCGGCAACAGCGCGGCATACCAGTCGATCACCGCGCGCTTGGCGTGATGAATAACGTTGGCCGGCAGTTTCGACGTTTGCTCTTTGACGGCGTAATCGGCGAGTTGCTGGGTCAGCATGTGAGCCTCCTGTTGAGCGGTGAAGGGCGAAGGGGGAAGGGTGTCAGGCATTCAAGTTTTTTGGTTTTCCCCTTCCCCCTTCACGCATTCACCCTTCACTTGCCCGGCGCGCGCAGCGCGCCGGGCGAAAAGACTAATTGTCGCGGAACACGATGAGACCGTCCACCGCGACGACACCCTGCCCTTCGGGTTTGACGATGAGCGGATTGATTTCAGCTTCATTCACGGTACGGCCTTCGAGCGCCGCGAGCTGCGACATGGCCACTACGGCTTGCGCGAGCGCTTCGCAATCGCCGCGCGGCAACCCGCGATAACCACGGATCAGGGCGAGCCCGCGCACTTCCTCGACCATTGCACGCGCTGTTTCAATGCCGACGGGCGCGATGCGCAAAGCGATGTCCTGGTAAATTTCGGCGAGCACGCCGCCGGCGCCCAGCACGACGACGGGCCCGACTTGCGGATCGCGGCGGAACCCGAGGATTACTTCGGCGAGTCCCTTTTCCATGCGCTGCACGAGAATGCCGTTGATTTTCGCGTCCGGATGTTTCGCTTTGACGCGGGCGAGAATTTGCGCAGCCGCCTCTTTCAATGCCGCGGCATCGCCGATGTTGAGGACCACGCCGCCGGCGTCGGTCTTGTGCAGAATATCGGGCGACAGAATTTTGGCGACGACGGGAAATTCAACTTGTGCCGCTTGATCGGGTTTGGCAATCACCGCGGTGGCCGCGTGCGCAATGCCCAGCGCGGCGAAAACCTTGCACGCATCGTATTCGTTGATCTGCTTGCCGGGCATCGTCTTCAAGAGCGCGCCGGCGGCCGCGATTTTTTTCGTATCGGCGGCGGGCAAGTCGACCGGCGGCGCCCAGTCGCGCCACGCGCGGATCGCGTCGGCGCACGATTCCGGCGTGCGGAATCCCGCCACGCCCGCGTTGGTCAAGAGGCCCAACGACGTTTCGGCGTGCGGCGCGAGAAAGGCCGCCAGCGGTTTGCCGCGGCGATCCGCTTCTGCGATCGGCTCGATCGCGATTTGCGGATGCAGCGCGGCGGAACTGCCGACTACCGCGAGCACGAGCTCGGCGTGATCGGATGAGAGCAATTCGCCGAGCACCGCGCTGTAGATTTCTTTCTTCGCGCCGGCGAGCGTGAGATCGGTAAGCCGCGCGCGCGGGATGACGATCTTCTTCTGCGCGAGATTGTCGACCACGCGGTCGGACGGCGGCACCACGTCGACGCCGAACGTGCCGAGCCGGTCGACGACCGCGGCGGCGCCGCCGCCGGTGGTGGTCATCACGGCGACGCGATGGCGCTTCGCGGGTTTTTGTCCGGCGATCAGCGCCGGCAACTCGAACAAGGTTTCCAGCATGTCGACGCGCAGCATCCCGTGCGCGCGGAAATACGCATCCGCGACTTCATCGGCGCCGGCCAAGGCACCCGTGTGCGAAGCCGCCAGGTCCTGGCCGATGTCGGAGCGCCCGAGTTTGTAGACGATGACGGGTTTGTTGGCCGCGTAGGCGCGCCGCGCGGCATGCGCGAGACGATCGGCATCACGCAGCGTTTCGAGAAACAACAGGATCGCGCCGGTGTGCGGGTCGTCGACCAGCATGTCGGTCAATTCGCCGACGCCGATGTCGGCTTCGTTGCCGACGGAAATCAATTTGGAAAAGCCGGCGCCGCGGCCGAGCCCGCGCGAAAGCAGGCCGCCGGTCATGCTGCCCGATTGCGAAACGATGGCGAACGGTCCGGGCTTGATGTGGTCCATTTCGAGCACTGCATTCACCGATAGCGCCAACGATGGCCGGATGCTCAGGATGCCGATGCAGTTGGGGCCGAGCACGCGTACGCCGCCCGCGCGCGCGATTGCCATCACTTCTTCCTGCATGCGGCGGCCTTCTTCGCCGGTTTCCGCGAAACCGTCGCTGTAGATCGTCGCGGTCAGCACTTTTTTCTCGACGCACTGCGCGATTGCGGCGGCAACTGCTTCCTTCGGCACCATGATGAAAGCGTGCTCGACCGCGTCCGGCACGGCCATCAGGTTTGGATAGGCTTTCTCGCCGAATATCTCGTCGCGTCCTGGATTGACCGGCACGATCCTGCCGGTATAGCCGTGCTTTCTTAAAAAACGTTGCGGGCGCGAGGTGTTCTTTTTCGGGTCGCCCGAAGCGCCGATCAACGCAACGGTTTTCGGGGAAAACAGGGCATCAGAGAGTTTTTGATTGGACATTTTCAACCGGCTAATTATTTACGCGATGAATGCAGCAGCAGCGTGTCGCTATGCTCGATACGCAGCGGAATGGTTCAGGCTTTCGGCGGGCGCTGCGAGAACGAGCGTTCGAATATACTTTCGGCAATGCGGTTCTTGAGAATTTCGATCGAGCCGCCGGCGATCATCCAGCCGCGGCATTTGCGGAAGCAAT
>CAZEAX010000439.1:0-4320 GCA_964510405.1 uncultured Streptomyces sp.
GAAAACGGGCGTCAGCGCCGACGAGTATTACTCGAAGGAAGCCAAACCGATTCCGCTCGGCCGTTTCGGCGAAGCGGAGGAAGCCGCCAACGTCATCGTGTTCCTGTGCTCCGCCGGCGCGAGTTATGTGACCGGCACGAGCGTGCATCTCGACGGCGGCATGTCCGGCGTATTGTGATTGCGTGATTTCGCGCTTCCTGGCAGCTGCCGGATTGAAAATCCAAATCGACCCAACGAAGAGGCTATTTCGATGAAAACACAAATCGACTGGGCGGCACTGCGCGGCGAATTTCCGACGCTCGCCAAGTGGACCTATCTCGACACCGCGCGCAAAACCATTCCGCCGCGCTGCGTGGAATGGGCGATGCAGGAGTACTGCCGCGATATTTACGAAAATGCCGGCGCCGACGCGTGGTCGGGTGAAAATGTCGAAGCAACCCGCAACCTGATGGCAAAACTGCTCGGCGCGCAACCCGGCGAACTCGCGTTCATGAAGAACACGACGGAAGGCCTGAACGTCGCGGCGCATGCGTTCGACCTCAAACCCGGCGACAACATCGTGCTGACCGACATGGAGCACGTGAACAACGTCTGGGTGTGGCGCCACTGGGAAGCCCGCGGGGTGGAAATCCGCTTCGCGGAACATCGCGACGGCCGCCTCACGCTCGATACTTTCCTCGAAAAAATCGACCGCCGCACGCGGGTCGTCGCGTGCGCGTACGTGACCTACGGCAACGGCTACCGCGTGGATTTGCCGGCTCTGGGAAAAATCTGCCGCGAGCGCGATATCCGGCTGGTGGTCGACGGCGTACAGGCCGCGGGCATACTCGCGGCGCCGCTCTCGGAACTGGGCGCCGACATGGTCGCGATCGGCGGACACAAAGGCCTGCTGGGATTGACCGGCACCGGACTCCTTTATTGCCGGGCCGATCTTATCCGCGACCTTAAAACGCCATTTATCCGCCCGCTCAGCATAGTCGGCGCCGCGGTCAACAAACAATTCGACCACGTGCACGATGCACACCGCTTCGAAGGCGGCAACCCGAGCTTTCTGGGCTTGCGCGTGATGCGGCGGGGCGCCGAATTTTTGCAGTCGATCGGCATCGCCAATATCGAAAAACGGGTGCGGGAACTTTCGACGCGGTTCCTCGGCATGGTGCACAAAGCAGGGCTCAGGACGCAGACGCCGGCGGCGTGGGAAGAGCGCGCGCAAATCGTCAATCTGATGGTGCCCAATGCATTAGCTCTGCAGGCCAAGCTGCACAAGCAGGGTGTCGTCGTCAACGTCAAAGACAACGCATTGCGCGTGTCGATGTCATTCTTCAACAACGACGAGGATCTCGACCGCGCGCTGCATGCGATCAAGCGCGAGCTCGCCGGCAAAACGACGGCTGCCGCTTGAGCAACAAATCACCGGCGAGGGGAAAAAGTGGTGCCGGAAATAGGAGTCGAACCTACGACCTTCGCATTACGAATGCGCTGCTCTACCAACTGAGCTATTCCGGCATTTATTCTGAAACCAGCGTGCTATTTTAACCGAGCCGGAAATGGCCGGAAAATTTATTCTTTTTGAGATTGCGCGGACGCAATTTTAACACAGCGCGTCGACCGCGCCAGCAACGTCCGCCCCCCACCCTTCTGGCCGCAACCGGCAGCATTGCCTGACGCCGGCGTCCTATTCGACGATCCGTATTTGCGTAACAACACGCGGGGTCAAACCCCGCTGGAGCGGACGCGCACTATGATATCGACGCCCTCGGCCGACATGCCTTGCGGCAGCGCCGGCAGCCCTGTCACCTTGATCTCGCGCGCGTCGATATCCGTCAGCTCGCCGGTGTCTACATTGTAGAAGTGATAATGCGGCTCCGTGTTCGGGTCGTAGAAGACCTTGCTCGGGTCGACGATGACTTCGCGCACCAGTTTTTTCTCGAGAAAAAGATTGAGCGTGTTGTAAACCGTCGCCTTCGATGTCTCCGACGCGCGGTCATTCACGAGCGCCAGTATGCGGTCGGCCGACAGATGCTCGCGGCGCGAGAATATCGCGTGGGCGATTTCAATGCGCTGGTGCGTCGGGGTAATACCGCGGCTGCGCAGCACTTCGGCCAGATTGTCGCGATTGAATTTATTTTCGAACATACTTGTTTTCAAACGTCATTATTCATTCTAAAGCAACATCTGGACTCTGTCTAATCTGGAAAAAGACCAACGACCGATGACAACGCGCGCACCTGCACCAGGCGCATCGCGATTTTTGCAGTTCCCCTTTTAACGTGAATTTCCAGCGTGTCTGGCTCGCGCAGACGGCCGGTAGCGTGATAAATATCACGCCGCACCGGGGCAGCCAGCCGGCAAGACGCGAATGCTAGAATCTCCTCACGGGCACATTACCCGCGAAAACAGAAAAAAGTTTTTGTTTTTAACCGTTTAGGAGTCGCGCTCGGCCCGCGTCCGTTCGTTCCAGCGAACAGACCGCTTATCGGTTGCGCGTGGCGTTGATAACCCGGCGTCATTAAGATGCCAACGTATAGGGAGTAATCGCATGCGTCGAAATTCCGGAATGACCTTGATCGAACTGATGATGGTGCTCGCCATCATCGCGATAATCATCGCGGTCGCATTGCCCTCCTACCAACGCTATCAAGTGCGCGGCATCCGCTCGCAAGGGCAGCAGTTCCTGATGGACCTGGCGCAGGCCCAGGAACAGTTCTTTCTCGATCAGCGGCAATATGCGACCGACATCGGCGCGGTGGCGGCACCCGGCATACTCGTACGCTCGATTCCGGCCAATATCTCCGCCCAATACACGCTGACCCGGCCGTTCAATGTGAACAATGCAGCGAACCCACCGACCTTTACTCTCGTACTCGTGCCTGCACCGGGAAGCACGCCGGCGAGCCAAAACGACGGCTCGCTGGTCATAACGAGCCTGCAGCAACGCTGGCGTGAAAATGATGGCAACCAAACTTACAACGTTCAGGTCGCGGGTGTGGGCGACTGCACGTGGGAAGCGGCCACTTGTATACCGCATTAAATTTGTACGCCGACCGCCGCGCACGCGTGCGCGGCTTTACCTTGATCGAGATCATGGTCGTTGTGACCATAATCGCGCTCATGCTGGTGATCGGGGTGCCCGCGATGAGTGAGTTCGTGGCGGATCAACGCGTGCGCACTGTCGCGTCCGACATCACCTCGGAAATCGCGCTGGCGCGCGCCAAGGCCATTGAAACGAGCCGCCGCGTTTACATGCAGAAACTGGGCGTCAACTGGAACAACGGGTGGCGATTGTATGCCGACATAAACGATAACGCTACGTATGACGCCGGCGTCGACCTGGAACTCAAACGGTTCGACGGATTTACCACGGGCACCATCTACGTGTGCACCTCGCCGGTCGGCGCGTTCACGACCCAGATCGTCTTCCGGCCGGACGGGCGTGTCATGCGCACCGGCGCGGTGACCGCCAGCGACGGCATCTATGTTGTCGATACGATGGGAGACGGCAACCCTACCAATGACAAAATCCGCGGCGTCATATTTGGGTTTTCGGGACGCACGACCGTAATCAAACTGAACGGACAGGCCCTGCCATGCGTCGCCAATTGAGCCGCGGCTTCACGCTGATCGAAGTCCTCGTCACGCTGGTGATCTTGACCTTCGGCCTGCTCGGTATCGCCGGCCTGATGGCCAAAGGCCAGCGCATTGCCTTCGAGGCCTATCAGCGTCAGCAGGCCGTGGCTCTCGCCAGCGACATGGGCGAGCGCATACGCGGGAATCGCTTCCTCGCAGTCACCTGCCCTCCCGGCCCCGCCTGCACCCCCTACACTGTGGGTGCACCGGTATCGGCGCCGCTCGGCACCGGCGTTTTTTACAATGACTATCGGACCGGCGCGATCAAGGATTGCGGAGTTCTGGCGTGCACGATACAGGAACTCGCGATATTCGATATAGCGCTCTGGGATGGATTGTTGAACGGATATTCGGAGCAACAAGCAGGCAGCGGGACGCGAGTTGGCGGCATCGTTAACGCGCGCGGTTGCATCGAGGAGCTTTCCAACTCCAGCGCCACGTGCCCGCCGGCGCCGGCCCCGCTGGGCTCGGTGTATAGCAGCACGCTCCGCATCAGCGTGACATGGCAAGGCAACGACGACACCGCCGCGCCGGGCGGGCCGAATTCCAGCTGCGGCCTCAACCAGTATGGCGCAGAAACCAAGCGGCGCATTGTCACTTACGACTTACTGGTGTCACAACCATGCCTATGACCACTGCCGAGAATCTTATGCCCAACCGCCTTGCCGCCGCACGAGCGTCATCGCAACGCGG
>CAZEAX010000440.1:0-4302 GCA_964510405.1 uncultured Streptomyces sp.
CACGAAAAGCCGATTGGCGCCCAGATGTAGCGCCGGACTCACCGGCGCGATCTGTCGCATCGAGCCGTCGCCGAAAAACTCGCGGTTGATATGCGTCGCCGGAAAAATAAACGGCAGTGCGGAAGACGCCATCAGGTGTTCGAGCCCGATCGTCGCCGGTATGCCGATGCGGCGCGCGCGCTGCCAAGGTTCCAGTTGGGGCACGCCCTGGTAGAAAGTGACCGACTGCCCTGAGGTATAACCCGAGCACGTGATGCTGAACGCGTAAAGATTGCCGCGGTCGATCGAACGCTGCACCCCGCCGAAATCGAGCCGCGTGCCGAGCAAGTGCGCGAGCGGCGAGTTGTCGAGCAGGGAAATCGGTGTTTGCCGGCCGAGGCCGCCGGTCAAACCGGCGGCAATCCATTTGCCGCTGTTGTGGATGACGCCGAGCGGATCGGCCCGATAGACGTGGTGGACGTGGAAGTTCTTCCACACGGTCATCAGCTGACGCACGCCGCGCCGGAAATTGCCCGCATTGGCGGCAAGCACCGTGGCGTTGAAAGCGCCCGCGGAAGTGCCGCAGATAATCGGGAACGGGCACGGCGCGTCCGCCGGCAGCATTTCGGATATCGCACGCAGCACGCCGACCTGGTACGCGGCGCGCGCGCCGCCGCCCGTCAATACGAGGCCGACGCGCGCTTCAGGCGGATGATTGCTGCTATCCATCGATGCTTCCCCATCCCATGCCCTATATTGCCACACCGCGCCGCACGCAGCATTGACGACACGCCGGCGTTCAGATTGAATCGGCCGCCAATTGTTGCGACAGGCGCTGCAGCATGCCGGCAGTCGCCCCCCAGATATAACGCCCCTGGTAGGGCATTGCCAGGTAGTCACGACTGCGACCGTTGAATTCGTAGCGACGATATTGATGGTTCGCCGGGTCGAGCAGATAACTCAACGGCACTTCGAATGCCGATTCGACCTCGACCGGATCGAGCTTGAGGGTGAACGGTGGCTCTATCCAGCCTATCACCGGGCTGATCCGGAATCCCGACGGCATATCATAGTCGGGCAGGCAACCCAGGATCGTCACGTGCTCGCGCGCGAGTCCGATTTCTTCCTCGGCTTCGCGCAATGCGGTTTCAATCCGGTCCTGGTCCCCGCCTTCGACCCGCCCGCCCGGAAAGCTGATCTGGCTCGGATGGTCTTTAAGGTGTGCAGTGCGTTGCGTCAGGAGCACCTGGATATCGTCCCCGCGCGGTATCAGCGGGACCAATACCGCGGCGAGCATCACCCGGGCATTCTCGGGTAGCGCCACCACGTGAGTATCACGCACGCCCGGCATGACCGCCGGCCGCGCAAGCAGCGCGGAAATGTCGTCGCGCGACAAACGCCGCGACGGCGTCACCATGGGATGGCGGTCCGGTCGCGAAAATAACCGCCGGTGGGACCGCCGTCGGGCAGGGTCGCCAGCCACACCGCGGTATCCGCGCCTTGCTCGATGGAGCGCGGCGCATCGGCACCGCCCATGTCCGTCCTTACCCATCCCGGGCATGCCGCGTTGACGAGCACGTTGGTGCCTTTAGCCGCCGCGGCGACGATGCAAGTCAGCGCATTGAGCGCCGTTTTCGACATGCGGTACGCGGGCGTGCTGTTGTCCATGCCGGCGAGCTGGCCGAGCCCGCTCGACATATTGACGATGCGGCCGTATTTTTGCTTTTGCATCAGCGGCAGCAGCGCCTGCGCCAGCAGCAAAGGTCCCCACACGTTGGTGTCGAAGGTCGCACGATAAGTCGCGAGTTCGGAATCCAGAAACCGTGTGCCACGCGCGTCGAGCATGACACCCGCATTGTTGACGAGCATGTCGACGCGGCCGAATTTATTGGTCATGAATGTGGCCAATGCCTTGATGCTGCGCGGGCTCGTCACGTCGAGCTTGCAATAGGTCACCGCAAGCCCCGCATCGCTCAAAGTCCGGCAGGCAGCTTTACCTTTAGCCGCGTCGCGGCTGGTAAGTACCACGCGATTACCGCCCCGCGCGAGCTGGCGGCAGATTTCCAGACCGATGCCGCGATTGGCGCCGGTGACTATCGCGACGCGCCCGGTCACCACCTGATCCTTCCGGGAACGCGTCAGATTTTGCCGACCATCAACTCGGGCTTGACCCATTCGTCAAACTGCTTTTCGGTCAGGTGCCCGAGCGCCAGCGCCGACGCCTTCAGCGTGAGGCCCTTCTTGTGCGCGTTTTTCGCGATCTGCGCGGCCTTGTCGTAACCGATGTGCGGATTCAACGCCGTCACCAGCATCAGCGATTCGCGCATGAGTTGCTCGATGCGCGCCCTGTTGGGTTCGATGCCCACCGCGCATTGTTCGTTGAAATTGGTGCAGCCATGAGTGAGTAAAGTCGCGCTGTGCATGAAGTTGGTGATGACCAGCGGGCGGAACACGTTCAATTCGAAGTTGCCCGACGCGCCGCCGAAGTTGATGGCGACATCGTTGCCGAACACCTGGCAGCACACCATGGTCAGCGACTCCGACTGCGTCGGATTGACCTTGCCCGGCATTATCGAGCTGCCCGGCTCGTTCTCGGGGATACTCAATTCGCCGATGCCGCAGCGCGGGCCGGACGCCAGCCAGCGCACGTCGTTGGCGATTTTCATCAGCGACGCCGCCAGCGTCTTTAGTGCGCCGTGCGCATGCACGACGCCGTCGCATGAAGCCAGCGCTTCGAACTTGTTGGGCGCGGTCTCGAACTTGAGGCCGGTGAATTTCGCGAGTTCGGCGGCGACCATCACCGCGAACTTCGGATGCGCGTTGAGTCCGGTGCCCACCGCCGTGCCACCGAGCGCGAGTTCGCACAAATGCGGCATGGCGGCGGTGACATGTTTCAACCCGTGGTCGAGCTGCGCGACGTAACCCGAAAACTCCTGGCCAAGGGTCAACGGCGTTGCGTCCTGCAGGTGCGTCCGGCCGATCTTGACGATCGTCATGAATTGCTTCGACTTCTTGTTCAACGTGTCGCGCAGGTTCTTGACCGCCGGCTTCAACTCGTTTTCCAGCGCGATGACCGCCGCGACGTGCATAGCGGTAGGAAACGTGTCGTTCGACGACTGCCCCATGTTCACGTCGTCGTTCGGGTGCACGAGGCGCTTCTCGCCGCGCTCGCCGCCGAGGATTTCGGACGCGCGATTGGCGAGCACTTCGTTGACGTTCATGTTGGTCTGCGTACCGGAGCCGGTCTGCCACACGACCAGCGGGAACTCCGCATCGTGCTTGCCCGCCAGCGCTTCGTCGGCCGCTTTGACGATTGCCTGCCCCTTCTTTTTATCAAGCAGGCCGAGCGCCATGTTGACCACGGCTGACGCGCGTTTGACCATCACCTGCGCGCGCACCACCGCGAGCGGCATGGTTTCGCCGGGAAACTTGAAATTAATGCGGCTGCGCTGGGTCTGCGCACCCCACAGCCGGTCCGCCGGCACTTCGATATCGCCGAATGTATCGCGTTCGATTCTGAATTTCGCCATAGCCGTTCCTCGAATGTTCAATAAGTTTTTCCGCCCGTGTGCGACAGTGCCGTGCCGGCCGCTAGAACGGCAGCGCCAGATTGCCGCGTTCCGCGCTGACGTCGACCACGGTCAGCGCGGTCATGTTGACGAGCCGGCGGACCGTTGCCGTCGGCGTCACGATATGCACCGCTTTGGCCGCTCCGAGCAGTATCGGGCCCACCGTGACGCCGTCGCCCGCCGCCGTCTTGAGCAGATTGAATCCGATGTTGGCGGCATCGAGCGTCGGCATGATCAGGAGATTCGCATCACCCTTCAGCCGCGAGCCCGGAAAAGCCTGCCGCCGCACTTCGTCCGACAGCGCCGCGTCGCCGTGCATCTCGCCTTCGATTTCAAGTTCGGGCGCGATCTTCTCGATCAACGCGAGTGCGGCGCGCATCTTTTGCGCGGTAGGCGTGTTGGCGGTGCCGAAACTCGAATGCGATAACAGCGCAGCCTTCGGCGTCATGCCGAAACGCCGTATTTCCTCGGCCGCGAGCACCGTCATTTCGGCAATCTGCTCGGCGGTCGGATCGAAGTTCACGTAGGTATCGCAAATGAACACCGTGCGCTGCGGCAGCAGCAGCAGGTTCATTGCATAAAAGTGGTTGACGCCCTGGCGGCGGCCGATGACCTGCTCGATGTACTGCAGATGCATGTCGTGCGTACCATAGGTGCCGCAGAGCATGCCGTCAGCCTCGCCGCGCCGCACGCACATCGCGCCGATCAGGGTCAGGCGCCGGCGCATTTCGATCTTGGCGTAGTCTTGCGAGAC
>CAZEAX010000441.1:0-4298 GCA_964510405.1 uncultured Streptomyces sp.
TTGCCGGCATCGATATCGTGACCGACGGCGAGCAGTCGCGGCGGCATTTCGTGACCGGCTATCTCGAACACCTGAAGGGCATCGACTTCAAGCATCTGGTGACGATGCACATCCGCAAGCGCTACGACGCGAAAGTGCCGCAGGTCGTGGGCCCGGTCACGCGTCCGCGCCCGGTACACACGGACGACGTGCGGCTCTTGCGCGCATCGACCGATCATCCGGTCAAGTACACGCTGCCCGGCCCGATGACCATCATCGATACGCTCGCCGACCGCTATTACAAGGACCGCGCGCGGCTTGCGATGGCGTTTGCGAAAATCCTCAACAAGGAAGCGCGCGAACTGGCGGCGCTCGGCGCGGACGTGATCCAGTTCGACGAGCCCGCGTTCAACGTCGACGCCTACCGCGACGACGTCAGGGATTGGGGAATCGACGCGCTGGAACGCGCGGCCGACGGCATCAAATGCAAGACCGCGGTGCACATCTGCTACGGCTACGGCATCAAGGCCAACGTCGACTGGAAAAAAACCCTGGGTTCGCAATGGCGCCAGTACGAAAGCACGTTTCCGCTGCTCGCGCGCTCGACCATCGACCAGGTCTCGCTCGAGTGCCGCAATTCGAAGGTGCCGCTCGAACTGATCGGCCTCCTGAAAGGCAAGGACGTGATGGTCGGCGCGATCGACGTCGCAACGGAAAAAATCGAAACGCCGGCCGACGTGGCGCGCACGATACGCGCCGCACTGAAGTTCGTGGCGCCCGACAAGCTGTATCCGTGCACCAACTGCGGCATGGTGCCGCTGCCGCGCGGGGTTGCGCTGGGCAAATTGAAGGCGCTGGCCGCCGGAGCGGCGATCGTGCGGGCGGAACTCGCCGGCGCCAAAACGGGGCCGCGGCGCTGATTTCGGGTAGACTACGGTCTTTGGTGTGGCGGCACGGGCCGTCTGAAGGAGACAATATGCAGTTCAGCAAAATTTTAGCGGGATCGGCGCTGCTCGCCGCGGGAATGGCGGCGGTGCCTGCGCTGGCGGCCGAACCCACCGGAACCTGGTATTTGGGCATCGGCGCCGGCCAGGCGCGCGCGAGCGTCGACAATGGCAGCGTCGCCACGGTATTGAACGGCACGGGGACGACCGCCACGGCCATCACGAATAGCAGCAACGCCACGGCCGGCAAGGCATTCCTCGGTTACCAGTTCAACAAATATATCGCGGCCGAAGGCGGCTATTTCCGGCTTGGCGATTTCACCTTCGATGCAACTACGGCCCCCGCGGGGACTTTGCACGGCAGCCTCAAGAACAGGGCGGGCTATAACCTCGACGCCGTAGGCACCGTGCCTGTCGTTGCGGACAAGTTCCTGCTGCTCGCGCGCGTGGGCGTGCAGACTTCGAAGACGAGCGATTTGTTCAACGGCACCGGCTCCGCCGCCACCCTCGCCAACCCGTCGCCGAGCAAGAACCAGGTCAGCTACAAATACGGCGCCGGCGCGGAATTCGATTTCACGAAGAACATCGGCGTGCGCGCCGAGTGGGAACGCTATCGCGTGAGCGACGGTTTCAGCGGCAAGGTCAACGTCAACCTGGTCAGCGGCAGCCTGCTTTATCGTTTTTAGCGCGGCGCATGCCACGCCAAAAAGCCGGGGCAACCCGGCTTTTTTATGGTTCCCGCGGCGCGAACCTGGCGATGCTATAGTTTGCGCGGTTGAAGGCGCGTGGAGGGGGGGGCAGGCAATGTTCGCTGTTTCGATGAGACACTTGCTGCCATTGGCAGTCCTCGCACTATCGACCTTGCATGCGGCGAGTACGCGAGCCGCCGAGTGCGGATCCGAGCTTTATTTCGACGCCGGGGACGTCAATAACGAACGCCCGCTCGGGCGACCCCGCGCGGAATTCGCGAAGATGCGCAAGCTCGCGATCAAGGGCGACGTCATGGAACAGCGCAACCTCGCGATCGCCTATGAGACCGGTTATCTGGTATCGCCATGTTCCGACAAGGCGGCGTATTGGTACGGCAAGGCCGCGCGCGGCGGCGACGAAGCCTCGCAGCAATGGATGGAGCGGACGGCACGCGTCGAGCGCATGCGGCGGGGGCCCGAGTGTTATGAGAACAGTTGCAACAGGGTGGCGGGCGAAGTGGTGGAAGCGATGGTGTTGGAGGCCGATACGCGCGGCCAGTATAGCGCGCCGGTCACCATCAACGGAGTCACGGTGCGCGGACTTGTCGACACGGGCGCCACCGCGGTATCCATGAGTTCGCGCACCGCGCAGCAGATGGGCATCGCCTATTTGAACGGCCGGCGCGTCCAGATGAATACCGCGAACGGCGTGACTTCGGGCTATGCCGTGACGCTCAATGCGGTGACGGTCGGCCGCCTGACGCTCCCGCAAGTGCGCGCCGTAGTGAGCGAATCCGAAATGCCGGTCCTGATTGGCGCCAGTTTTCTAAGCCGCGTGAGCATCGCAACCGACGGCCGACGAATGACGCTGACCAAACGATAAAGGCCGCCTAGTCGGCGCGTATCCCTGCGGTCTTCACCACCTTCGACCACTTGGCCATTTCGGCATTGATGTAAGCGGCGAATTCTTCGGGCGTGTTGTCCATGGGTTCCGCGCCGATCGAGTAGAGCCGTTCGCGCGCGTCCGGTTCGCGCAGCGCGCGCGATACTTCGGAATTCAGGCGAAGAATGATCTCGCGCGGCGTGCCGGCGGGTGCCAGCAGTCCGTACCACGAGTTCACTTCGAAGCCGGCGAGTCCCGATTCCGCCATCGTCGGAATATCCGGAGTGCCCTTCCAGCGCCTGGCCGTCGTTACGGCGAGCGCGCGCAGCCGTCCCGCGTTCACCGCCGGCATGCCCGTGACGATGCCGTCAAACAGCATCGTGATCTGGCCGCCCATGAGGTCGGTATGCGCCGGCGCGAGTCCTTTGTACGGGATGTGCGTGGTCTTGATGCCGCCCATCATGTTCAGGAGTTCGATCGCGAGGTGCGAAGCCGTGCCGTTGCCCGAAGACCCGGCCGTGAGCTGGCCGGGATGCGCTTTCGCAAACGAGATAAGTTCCTTTACCGAATTCGCGGGGATCGATGGATGCACGACGAGCACATTGGCGATCGACGCGAAGAGCAGGACGGGCGCAAAGTCCTTCACCGCGTCGAACGGCAGCTTCGAATAAAGGAAGGGATTCACGGCGTGCGCGAATGCAGGTTCGAGCAGCGTGTAGCCGTCGGCCGGTGCTTTGGCGACGATTTCGGTCGCGATATTGCCGCCCGCGCCCGGCCGGATGTCGACGATCACCTGCTGGCCCCATTTCTCGGTGAGCTTTTGCGCGATGGTGCGCGCCGCCACGTCGCTCGGGCCGCCCGCGGCAAAACCGACGACGAGGCGGATGGGTTTGCCTGGATATTGTTGTGCGTGCACGCCAGGCGCACTGCCCAGCAGCGCGGCAAGCAAGGGAACAAAAATATTTTTCACGTGCTCTCCTTCACCCTTCACCTTCAAACCTCAATCCGCTCGTGCGCCGGACGCCTTGACGACCTGCGCCCACTTTTTGATTTCGCTGTCGATCAGGCGCGCGAACTCATCGGGCGGCAGCGGGCGAACGTCCACGCCCGAGGCGAACAGCCGGTCTTTTACTTCCTGCGTCTGCAGCGCGCCGAGTGCGGCGCTGCTCAGCGCGGTGACGGTTGCGGGCGGCATGCCGGCGGGGCCGAGCAGACCGTACCACGCGGTCGCCGCGTAACCCGGCAATGCCGCTTCGGACATCGTCGGCATTTCGGGGATCGACGCTGAGCGTTGCGCGCCCGTCACGGCAAATGCACGCAACCGGCCCGCCTTGACGAGCGGGATCGCGGACGACAGGCTCGCGAACATGAGATCGAGCTGGCCGGAGAGCAGCGCGGTCAGCGCCTCGGTCGCGCCTTTGTACGGCACGTGGACCATTTTTATGCCGGCCATGGTGCTGAACAACTCCGCCGACAGATGGACCGACGTGCCCGCGCCCGAAGAGCCGTAATTCAGCGCGCCGGGCTTCGCCTTGCCGAGCGCGATCAGTTCCCTGATCGATTTCGCCGGCACGTACGGGTTGATCACGAGTATGTTCGGGCTTTCGCCGACCAGCGCGATCGGCGCGAAATCGCGCTGCGGGTGATAAGGCAGTTTCGAATACAGGCTCAAATTTATCGCGTGCGTGCCTATCGTTCCCATCATGACGGTGTAGCCGTCGGCGGGGCTCTTCGCCGTCAGCTCCGCCGCGATGTTGCCGCCGGCGCCGCCGCGATTGTCGATGATGAAAGACTGTCCCAGCT
>CAZEAX010000442.1:0-4287 GCA_964510405.1 uncultured Streptomyces sp.
GTTTTTGAAATCCGCGACCGCGCGCGCGAACGAAACGATATAGGGATTGCGCCATGCTTTCATGTTGCGGATTTCCTTTTGTGTGCCGCGGTCGCCGGCAAGCGGTTTGTTATAATCGAACCGGTTTATTTTTGCGGGCAGCGCGTGCCGTACGTAGTTCCACTCGGCGCTGCGGGATTCCCGATTTTACCCGAACAAGGAAACACGGTATGAAGCTCGCTCGGCTGATAATTGTCGCCGCACTCCTGGGTGCGGGCACGGCATCGCTCGCACAGGATTATCCGACGCGCCCGATCCGCTTGATCGTCGGCTTCGCGCCCGGCGGCAGCACCGATCTCGTGGCGCGCGTGCTGGCGCAGAAGATGACCGAAACGTGGGGACAGCAAGTCGTGGTCGACAACCGTCCCGGCGCCAACGGCATGATAGGCGCGGACATCGTCGCGAAAGCCAGCCCCGACGGCTACAGCCTGGTGCTGTCCGCCATCGGGCCGATGGCGATCAACGCGAGCCTCTACAAGATGCCGTACGACATCGTCGCCGAATTCGCGCCGGTCACTTACACCGGCAACGTGACCAATCTGCTGGTGGTGAATCCGGGCCTCGGCGTGAACAACGTGAAGGAATTGATCGCGCTCGCCAAGGCGCGGCCGGGCACGCTGACGTTCGGTTCGAGCGGCACCGGCGGCGCGCCGCACATGGCGGTCGAGCTTTTCAAGATGCTCGCGCATGTGAACGTCGTGCACATCCCGTACAAGGGCGGCGGTCCGGCGATAGCCGATCTCGTCGGCGGACAGATTTCGGGCAGCTTCGCGAGCATGCCGTCGGCGATTCCATTCGTGCGCGCCGGCCGCCTGCGCGCGCTCGCCGTTACCGCGCCGAAGCGTTCGCCGGCATTGCCCGAAGTGCCGACGATCTCCGAAGCCGGCATTCCCGGCTTCTCGGTGCTCGACTGGCAGGGCTTGTTCACCACCGCGAAGACGCCGCCGGCCATCGTCGACAAGCTGAACGCCGAAGCGGTGCGCATACTCGCGCTGCCCGACGTGGTCGAAAAACTCTCCACCGCGGGAGTGGAAATACAAACGAGCACGCCCAAACAATGGGGCGATTTCGTCAAATCGGAAATCGCGAAGTGGGGCAGGATCGTCAAGGAAGCCGGCGTCAAAGTCGATTAGAAGCTATCTCAAAAAAAAGATTGGAGCCGCAGATAAACGCGGATGAACGCAGATAGGTTCAAAATACCTTTAGTCAGCTGGAGGGCAATCACGGATCTTAATCTGCGTTTATCTGCGGCTGATTTCGTTTTTGGTGTTTTTTAGATGGGTTCTAATTAAAACAGGTACGGGTGCGAGGAGAGCAGATGAACAAGCAGAACAAGCGGGTCGAGGTGATTTCAGCCTGCGTTGCATTGGCGGTCGTGTCGTGAGCGGCAGTCGCCGCGCCGCCGAACTATCCGAACAAGCCGGTGCGTTTCATCGCCGCCAACTCGGCCGGCGGCGGGCTGGATATTCTCGCACGTGCGATCTCGCCCAAGCTTGCGGCCGTATTCGGCTACCAGGTGGTGGTCGACAATCGTGCAGGCGCCGCCGGCAGCCTGGCGTCGGAAATCACCGCGCACGCGCCGCCGGACGGCCACACCATCATGACCGGTTCGCTGGGCGGGCTCGCGGTCAACACGAATCTCTACAAAGGGCTCAACTACCATCCGCTGCGCGATCTCGCGCCGATCGGCTGGGCGACTTCGCAAAGCAACGTGCTGGTCGTCAATCTCAACGTGCCGGTGAAGACCGTGCAGGAACTGATCGCACTCGCGAAGGCGCAGCCCGGCAAGCTCACTTACGGTTCGTCGGGTGCAGGCAATGCGGGTCATCTCGCCGCGGAGCTTTTCAAGTCGATGACCAAGACCGACATGGTGCACGTGCCGTACAAAGGCGGCGCGCCGGCGATGATCGACCTCATCGCGGGCCAGGTGCAGCTCGTATTCTCGTCGGCGCCGACCGCCGTGCCGCAGGTCAAAGCGGGCAAGGTGCGCGCGTTGGCGGTGACGACGCTGCGGCGCTCGGCGGTGCTGCCGGATTTGCCGACGATAGCGGAATCCGGATTGCCAGGTTATGAAGCGGACAACTGGTACGGCATAGTGACCACGGCCGGCACGCCGCGGCCGATCATCGAATATCTGAACGCCGAGATCAACCGCGCGCTGACGTCGCCGGACGTGAAGCAGATTCTGTTTCTGCAGGGACTCGAAGTGCGCACCAGTACGCCCGCGGAATTCGGCGCCTATATGAAATCCGAATTCGACAAATGGGCGAAGGTCATCAAGGACGCCGGCATCTCGGCCAACTGATGGCGCGATTTTTCCGGCAGCCGCTGGCCGCATTTCTCGCGAGCGCGCTCGCCGGCGGCGCGGCATTCGCGGCATATCCCGACAAACCGGTGCGCATGGTGGTGCCGTTTCCGCCCGGCGGCGGCACCGACGTCGTCGCACGCGCGATCGCGCAGAAGCTCGGCGAACAGTGGGGCCAGTCGGTCATCGTCGACAACCGGCCCGGCGCGGCATCCATGATAGGCACCGAAATACTCGCGCACGCGGTGCCCGACGGTTACACGCTGGGCTTCGTATCGATGACGCATACGATCAACGTGAGCATCTATAAGAAGCTGCCGTACGATCCGGTCGCCGATTTCGCGCCGATCATATTGGCCGCGACCGCGCCCAACGTATTGGTGGTGAACCCCGCGGTCGGCGCGAAGACCGTCGCCGAGCTTGTGAAGATCGCGAAAGCGCGGCCGGGCAAGCTCAACTTTCCATCGTCGGGCAACGGCGGCGTGTCGCACTTGTCGATGGAACTGTTCCGCTACACCGCCGGCATCGAAATCACGCACGTGCCTTATCGCGGTGCCGGGCCGGCGCTCACTGCGCTGCTCGCCAACGAAACGCAGCTCATGATGGCGACCACACCCGTTGCATTGCCGCAGATGAAAGCGGGCAGGCTCATTGCGCTCGCGGTCACGAGCCGCGTGCGTTCGCCGCTCGCGCCCGAACTGCCGACGATAGCGGAGTCCGGCTATCCGGGTTTCGAGGCCGATACGTGGTACGGCATGCTGGCGCCGGCGCGATTCCCGGCGGTGCTGGTCACGCAGGTCAACGGCACGGTCACGAAAATGCTGGCTGAGCCCGATTTCAAGGAGCGGCTCGCGCACGAAGGCGCGCAGCCCGCCGGCGGCACGCCGGCGCAGTTCGCCGCCTATATCAAGTCGGAAATCGGGAAGTGGGCGAAGATCGTGGGTATGGCAAAAGTGCAAATAGAATAAAAGCGTTTGGAACCGCAGATAAACGCGGATCGACGCGGATGACTTCAACCATGGCAGGTTTTGGTCAAAGGATTGTTTTTGATTTTTATCTGTGTGTATCTGCGTTTATCTGCGGCTTAAATTGCCTTTAAAGTTTCAATCATGACAATCAGCAAACCACGCATTTACTTGATCGGCACCGGCGGCAGCATCTCGTGCGTCGGCGAGTCGCGTCTCGATTTATTGAATTACAACTATGCGGACAAGCATCTCACGATAGAGGAGATGATCGCGCGCATTCCCGAAGCGCGCGATTTTGCCGATATCCGCGCCGAGCAATTTCTCAACGTTTACGGCGGGGACGTCGCGCCGGCGCAATGGCTTCAACTTGCGCGCCGCATCGGGCAGATATTCCGCGATGACAATGAGGCCGCCGGCGTGGTGGTCGCGCATGGCACATCCACGCTGGAAGAGACGGCGTACTTTCTCAATGTCACGGTGAGGTCGCCGAAACCCGTCGTGATCACCGGCGCGATGCGGCCGCCGACCGGGCTCGGCACCGATGCCGACATCAATCTCTACGACGCGATCCGCGTGGCGGCGTGCCCGGAGGCCGCGGGCAAGGGCGCGCTCGTCGTGCTCAACAATGAAATCCAGGCCGCGCGCGACGTAACAAAGACCAATACGTCGCGGGTCGAAACGTTCAAATCGGGCGAGCTGGGATTTCTCGGCTATGCGGATTCCGACGGCAAGGTCGCGTTCCTGCGCGCGCCGATGCGCGCGCATACGGCGGCCAGCGAATTCGACGTCGACAGGATTGCGGCATTGCCGCGGGTGGATATTGCGTACGCGTATTCCGGCGTCGATGGTGTTGCAGTCAAGGCGCTCGTCCATGCGCGCTGCTCGGGCATCGTGAGCGCGGGGCTGGGCAGCGGCAGCGCGCCGCGTGCGTATCTGGACGCATTGTGCGATGCGCGGGACCGCGGCGTGTGCGTC
>CAZEAX010000443.1:0-2112 GCA_964510405.1 uncultured Streptomyces sp.
CATACGAACCGCTGAGGTACAGGCGCAGATTATCGACGGCGAAGTTGTTCGCCTGGGTGGTGCCGGCCGGCGACGAGGTTGCATTGGTAAAACTCGTGCGCAATCCAAATCCGATGTTGACTGAAGCGTCGTCGCCCATCTTGAGTTCGGCGCCTGCGTATGCCGCCGAGACTGTACATGCGAGCGTTGCTGCGCCGATAAAGCTTCCCAGCCGCCGCGCTGCGAAGCGAGCAGCAAGCGGGCTGATTTTGGTCGGACGAAATTGGCTCCCTGCTTTCATGGTGTCCCTTTCTGGTTTCGTTGGATGAAGTGCGCACCGTTAAGGCGCTGGCATGCACCACTTTCTTCAGCGCAACTTCCATGCCATTAATGCTGCGGCACACCATTTACGAAATCGACAACAAATGTGCGTATGACGGCAGCATTACAAATCCAAAGCTGTAACAAATTTGCAGTCGATCGCGCTTATACCGGCTTTCGGATTCACATCGCGTTTTATGGCGGGCTCATCAAACGCGAAAAACGCGTTTATTCCGCACCGCAATAGCACTGATTCTCAATCACGCGCACCACATAGGGGCGGTGCTTTTTCGGGGGGAACGCCTCACATCGTGGCAGTTCGACGGGCAAACAGGCCGTAACAAATTAATTGCAATAAGATTTTTGGCCGCCACGAGACCCGCCAATCGCCATGGCATGGAACGTGCGATATCAATTCGCGCAGACCCGCACGGCGCGGCACTTTTGCGATCCATCGAAAACAACTTATGGGAGATTGACTACATGACACGACGCAGAACATTCATCAAACGGGTAATGTCCATCGCCGGCGCGATGACGGTATCCAGCTGGCTTGGCATGTCGGCCGCGCCCGCGCAGGCCGCCGATACGATCAAGGTCGGGGTGCTGCATTCGTTGTCCGGCACGATGGCGATCAGCGAAACGGTATTGAAAGACGTGACGTTGATGGCGATCGACGAAATCAACGCCAAGGGTGGCGTCATGGGCAAAAAACTCGAAGCCGTAGTCGTCGACCCGGCCTCGAACTGGCCGTTGTTCGCGGAAAAAGCGCGGCAACTGCTGACGCAGGACAAGGTCGCCGTCGTGTTCGGCTGCTGGACGTCGGTTTCGCGCAAGTCGGTGTTGCCGGTGTTCGAGGAATTGAACGGCCTGCTCTTCTATCCGGTGCAGTACGAAGGCGAAGAGCTATCCAAGAACGTGTTCTACACGGGGGCCGCGCCGAATCAGCAGGCGATACCCGCGGTCGAGTACCTGATGAGCAAGGAAGGCGGCGCCGCCAAACGCTGGGTGCTGCTCGGGACCGACTATGTGTATCCGCGCACGACGAATAAAATCCTGCGCGCGTTCCTGAAGTCGAAGGGCGTCGCCGACAAGGACATCGACGAGAAGTACACGCCGTTCGGGCACAGCGATTATCAAACGATCGTCGCCGACATCAAGAAGTTTGCGGCCGGCGGCAAGACCGCCGTCGTGTCGACCATCAACGGCGACTCGAACGTGCCCTTCTACAAGGAACTCGGCAACCAGGGCCTGAAAGCGACGGATGTCCCGGTCGTTGCGTTCTCGGTCGGCGAAGAAGAGTTGCGCGGTGTTGACACCAAGCCGCTCGTCGGCCACCTTGCAGCATGGAACTACTTCATGTCGCTGAAGAATCCCGTCAACGACGCGTGGAAGAAGCAATGGGCCGCTTACGCCAAGAAAGCAAAACTGCCGAATGCCGACAAGCCGCTGACCAACGATCCGATGGAAGCGGCGTGGATCGGCATCCACATGTGGAAGCAGGCGGTGGAAAAAGCCAAATCGACCGACACCGACAAGGTGGTTGCAGCGATGGCCGGTCAGACTTTCCCGGCGCCGTCCGGCATCACGTCGAAAATGGACGAGAAGAATCACCACCTGCACAAATCCGTGTTCATAGCGGAAGTCCAGGCCGACGGCCAGTTCAAGGTCGTATGGAAGACGCCGGGTCCGATCAAGGCCCAGCCGTGGAGTCCGTTCATTCCGGAGAACAAAGGCAAAAAAGACGAGCCCGACGTCACTGCCAAAAAGAAATAAGCTAGGATGGTAAAACGGCGGCGCGAAAGCGCCGCC
>CAZEAX010000443.1:2122-4273 GCA_964510405.1 uncultured Streptomyces sp.
TTCTTCGCCCACAAAAAATCCAAAAAAACCCCCCCCCCCCGCAACCCCAAAAAAAAAACCCGCTCGTTGTCAACCGGGGGGGCGCCACCGCGCCGCCGCCGTTTTAAGAACCCGAAATTCACAGGTGCCCACTTCATGCGTGCAGTTTATGTTCCGCTGATGTTGCTTTTCCTGCTGGCGTTCAGCGCGCCCGCTCGTGCGCTGGATCCGGAAGTCGTGCGCAAGCTCGCATTCGGAGAAAACGACGAGCAGGTCGCGGCAGTTGCGGCCCTCGTCGCCGAAGGCGATTCACAGGCATCCGCGTTGCTTCAGGCATTGGCCGACGGCGAACTGCAAACGTCCGGCAAGCTGGTGCTCATAGTCAAGGGCGAAGACGGCATTGACGCCCTGACCGGCCAGAAAGTCTCGCCGCTGCCCGCCGAGCGCGACGACGTCAATGCCAACAACCGCCTGCGCCGCGAACTGGCCACCGCGCTTGCGGCGCTCAAGCTGCTGTCGCCCGATCGCGCGGTGCGCTTTGCCGCCGCGAAGGAACTTGCGGGCGGCGCCGAAGACGCAATGCTGCCGCTGCTGAAAAAAGCGCTGTCCAAGGAAACCGACGCGGAGATCAAGCCGATGCTGGAGATTATCCAGGCATCGCTTGAACTTAAAAGCAGCGACCGGGCGACGCGCCTTAACGCAATCCGGATACTCGGCTTGTCGAACAACTCGAACGCCAAGACGCTGCTCCTGTCCGCGCTGGAAAAAACTGCCGACGGCAAGTATGCGGAGACTGACGAGGAAATAGTCGTCGAAGCGCAAAAAAGCCTGCGCGCCGTCGAAGGGCGCCTCGCATGGGGCGAGCGGATTGGCGTATTGTTTTCAGGCGTGAGCCTCGGCTCCATCCTGCTGCTCGCGGCGCTGGGCCTCGCGATCACCTATGGCTTGATGGGTGTCATCAATATGGCGCACGGCGAGCTGATCATGATCGGCGCCTATACGACTTACGTGATTCAGAATTTGTTCAAGGCGCACGTGCCCGGCCTGTTCAACTGGTACCTGCTGTGCGCGGTGCCGGGAGCGTTTCTCGCGGCGGCGCTCGTCGGCATCGCGCTCGAACGCACCGTCATCCGCTTTCTTTACGGCAGGCCGCTCGAGACCCTGCTTGCGACGTGGGGCATCAGCCTGTTCTTGATCCAGCTCGTGCGCACGATATTCGGCGCGCAAAACGTGCAGGTCGAGAATCCGGCCTGGATGTCCGGCGGCGTTGAAATCTTCACCAACGTGGTGCTGCCGTACAGCCGGATTGCGATTATTTTCTTCGCCGCTCTTGTGCTCGTGCTGGTCTGGCTCATGCTCACGCACACGCGGCTGGGGCTCTTCGTGCGCGGCGTGACGCAAAACCGCACCATGGCGAGCTGCGTGGGCGTGGCAACGCCGCGCGTCGACATGCTCGCCTTCGGGCTGGGGTCGGGCATCGCCGGTCTCGCGGGTTGCGCGCTGTCGCAAATCGGCAACGTCGGACCGGATCTGGGTCAGTCCTATATCGTCGATTCGTTCATGGTTGTCGTGTTGGGCGGGGTCGGCCAGCTTGCGGGCACGGTCTACGCGGGATTGGGGCTCGGCCTGCTCAACAAGGTGCTGGAAGGATGGTCGGGCGCGGTGCTCGCAAAAATCGCGATTCTCGTGTTCATCATCATCTTCATTCAAAAACGTCCGCAGGGCCTGTTCGCGCTGAAGGGGCGCGTCACGGAAAACTGACATGGGCATCGCGCACAAAATAACGCGGTTGTACGGCGCCAAGGGCTGGGCGGCAATTTTCGCCTTCGTGTTGATCGTGCTCGTGGTGTTTCCCGTCCTCAATATCGCGATGCCCAAGGACAGCGCGTTCTATCTGTCGGATTACTTCGTGGCACTCGCCGGCAAAATCATGTGCTACGCAATGGTCGCGCTCGCGATGGATCTCATCTGGGGCTACACGGGCATCCTGAGTCTCGGCCACGGCCTCTTTTTCGCGCTCGGCGGCTATGCGATGGGCATGTACCTGATGCGCTCGATCGGGCTCGAGGGCGTTTACCACAGTCCCCTTCCCGACTTCATGGTGTTCCTCGACTGGAAGGCTTACCCGTGGTACTGGTCGGGTACTTCGAACTTCTGGTACTGTGCGCTGCT
>CAZEAX010000444.1:0-4249 GCA_964510405.1 uncultured Streptomyces sp.
AATATCGCCTGTCGCTCATGGAGGAAGATCTGCACCTGCAGCCGGACCAGCGTCCGCTGTGGGATTCGTTCGCGAACAAGGTGCGCGCGTATGCGAGCGACCTCGCACGCGCACGGGCGCGCGCGATGACACCGCCCGCGGACGGCGGAACCGCGAGCGGTGTACGGTTCGTCGAGCAAACTGCGGATGCCGCGCGCGACCGGGCTACCGCGCTGGACGACATTGCCATCGCAGCGAAAACGCTTTATGCCGAACTCGCGCCGAATCAGAAAGTGCTTGCCGATGCCCGCATCGTCACGCTCATTGCCCCGCAGTCGCGCGCCGGTTCCGGGCCGGATAACGCCTCCAATCTGCCGGACCTGGGATCGAGCAGCAGGCCGCAGCGCTGACGCGCATGCAGGCCGCGTGTGCTGGCGCACAGATTTCACGCCCGGCTCCCGGCTAAACTGGCCATTCACTCGTCGTTGATACCGATATCCGGCATGTTTTCCCGGAGGAGTTTTTAAAAAAGGACGGCCCAATGAAAATTCATCAGATCATTTTCGTGCTGCTGCTGTCTCTGGCAGGTCATGCGAACGCAACGATCCCGCTCGCGATAAACCAGGATATCGCGTCGTCGACCACGATGTTCCAGCGCATATACCAACTGGCTGCCGAAAAAGCGGATCCCGCGGCGATGTATGCGCTGGGAAACCTGTTCATGGAAGGCATTGGCGTCGAGAAGAACTACGATGAGGCATTCAAGTGGTATTTCCGGGCGGCAGATCTCGGCCACAGCGGAGCGATGAATTTCCTGGGCATCGCATATGCCACAGGTAAGGGAGTCCCGCAAAGCAATGCCATGTCGTTTCTATGGTTTCTCAAGGCTGCGGACAAAGGTTTGGTTGAAGCCATGGAGAACGTCGCGATTGCGTATAGCCTGGGAGCGGGCAGGCCGGTCGATTACAGCGAAGCGGCAAAGTGGTTTGAGCGGGCGGCGTCGAAGGGCGACGCCAGCGCGATGAACAGTTTGGCCGTGTTCTACGAAAAGGGCACGGGTGTCCCGCAGGACCCTCAGACCGCAGCGGTTCTGTTTGCGCGGTCCGCCAAGTCGGGTAATGCGCTGGCGATGAAGAACCTCGGCGTCTTGTATGCCAACGGTGAAAGCGTCAAGCAAGACAACCGCGTTGCTTATGCCTGGATCGCGACGGCGCTGGATGCCGGGTTGCAAGGGCAGGACAGGGATGAGGCCATCCAGCAACTTGATGCGCTGTCAGTTGAACTCGGCGCGCATGAACTCATTTATGCCCGCAAACTCGCCGATCAATTCTCCTCGGTAATCGAGCACCATCAACGGCCGCAGAAAGCCGGAACCACTGCCGTTTCGCCCAAACCCAGTTTCTTATAGGGCGCAGCTTTCATACGACCGGCTGCGACGCGTAGCTTGTCCCCGGCGTCTAAACGCGTTGCGCGTTAGGCGGATAGTCACGGGTAACCGTCTAATGCTTGAGTATCAGCAGTTCGGTGGCTTGCGCCACACCGTCGCGAGCCACGGTTGCTGATCGCGCGGGAGGCCCGCGGGCCGGTAATAGTGGGTGAGTTCGGCAAATCCGGCTTGAGTCACATAGCGGTGCCAGGTCGCGAGGTCGTGATATGCGCCGAAGCGGCCGCGGTTCCATCCCTCTTCGTTGTTGCCGCGGGGGTTAGACGCGAACAGTATGCCGCCGGGTTTCAGCGCGGCGTGCAGTTCGCGCAATACGCGGGGCAATTCGCGCGACGGCACGTGAAACAACGATGCGTTGGCGTAGACCCCGTCGAAGTGTTCTGACGGCAGATCGAGCTTGAGAAAATCCTGTTGCCACACTTCGCAGCCGCTGTCGGCACGCGCCATTGCCGCGAACTGCGCGGAGCCGTCCAGGCCGATGGCGACATGTCCGAGTTGCGTGAATGTTTTGAGATCGCGTCCCGGCCCGCAACCAAAGTCAAGCAGCGTATAGGGCGGCGCGGCTTCGATGTGCTGCAATAACGCGGCGATGTTCTGGCTCACATCGTGGTCGCGCGTGCCCGCGCGAAACTCCGCGGCGCGCTGGTTGTAGTAATCGAGCGTCGCGTTCGAAACGGCCGCCGGATCGTGCGACTCCGGTTGCGACTGACTCCGGCCGCGATTACCCGGCGGTCTTGTCGTCACCGCTGCCGGCTCCTTGCTGCGTTGTTGCCGGGGTGGCGTCTTCGGGTTCGAAATCCCCGATGACCGATTTCAGCGGACAAAAATTGACCGCCGCGCATTTCCTGCAGCCCATTGCCATTGCGACGGGACACAAAGTCATGGTTTTTCTCCCCTACCCGTTGATTCGACGGGTCCGATGTGGCGGGATGCCCGGCCCCGATTATGCCTTGGCCGGAGTTGTTTTCGGCGGCGCCGCCGGACTGGCGCAGATTTCCTTGCATTTAGCCGCGGCGTATTCAAGATGGTCGAATTGCGGCACGAATGTCGCGCTGTGAACCTTGGGCACGATCAGGATGGCTTCGCCCGCCTGCTTGTACAGCATGAGCAGCTTCTGCGGGGTCACGCCATGCCACACGGAGCGCTGGTATTCGCGGTACAGAAAATCATCGATTCTCTGCCGCGCCACCGCCACCGCCTCGTCGAAATTCCAGTATTCGCCGATCTCGCGGGCGTGCAGCTTGCCGCCGGTTTTGGTCACGCCGTGCACGAAGTAGTTCATGTCGGTCCCGGATCACGCCGGGTCTTAACGTATTGCGCTTGATGCATATGAAGAGAATCGCCCAAATCGACCGCCCGAAAGTTGATTTGAATCAAAACGTCTGCGGGTCGTATCTGCAAGCATCCCTGCTATCGGTAGAGATATACGGTGTCAGGCGTTCCACGGCAATTGCGGTTGGGTCGAGCGCACCGGGTTTTAATCGCAGGTGGACATCAAATGAACATACTTTTGGACAGATCAGGAGCCGTCATGCACGCAAAGACGAAAAAGGCCGCAGTTGGAGAAGCGTTGGCGCGCGGGCATGCGGGCCGCAGTCTCGACCTCGTGCTACTGGGCGGACCCGGCTCGGGGAAGGGTACCCAAGCCGAACAGTTGGGCAAGTACCTGAAGCTGCCGCATATTGCGACGGGCGATTTATTTCGCGACCACCTGCAAAGCGCCAGCGAACTCGGCAAGCTCGCCCAGGCTTACATGCACCGCGGCGAGCTGGTGCCCGACGATGTAACGGATGCGATGGTGACGGAGCGGTTGGGGCGGCCCGACACGCGCGATGGTTTTATTCTCGACGGTTTCCCGCGCACGCTGTCGCAGGCGTGCGCGCTGATGGAGATGATGGCGGGCCTCAAGCGCCGGCTTTCCGGTGTCATATACATCAGGGTCTCGGACGAGGCCATCGTGAGCCGGCTCTCCGGGCGCTTGATCTGCCGGCAGTGCCAGGCGTCCTATCATCGGGAGTTCAAGCCGCCAAAACAGTCCGGAGTCTGCGACAGCTGCGGCGGCGAGCTTTACCAGCGCGACGACGATAATCCGGACACCGTGCGCGCGCGGCTCAAGACGTTTCACGGCCAGACCGAGCCGCTCATCGCCTATTACAAGGAAGCCGGATTGCTGCACGAAATCGACGGTGAGGGCGACGTCGTGCAGGTCGTCGGGCGGACCATGGCGGTCGCGCGCGACCTTGCATCACAGCAGGCCGGGACCTGATATCCTTCCTGTGTATAAAAAGGTGCCGTGCGAACCGTAAAGCCGCGAACGTTGCGCGACCAGTTCGAAGCCGTCGTCACGGCGTCGGAATTCGGCCGGCGTGCCGACGAGAGTTCCGCGCAACCGGTGGTGCAGTTCGTGTTCAATGAAATGACGGCGAAAATCATGCGAGAATTTTATCCACTGCAGTTTCAACACCGGTCGCTGTCCGAATTCAATCCGTGGCTGGCGCCGGTTGCCCAAGTGCTCGGAGTGCGGCGCCAGGCAGCGGCCCTCGAAAACGCTTTGCGAATATCAGAGGCGGCGATGTCCGGGCTGGTGGGCGCGTCGCTCGATTATTGCCACGCGCTGCGCGACGTGCTGAGAGGGGTGCAGTCCTTCACGACTTCCGGCGGCATGTTCCCGCCGTACCTCTTGGACAGGCAAGCGGCGGAAGAACGAATAGCTGTGGCAGCGACAGATCCGCGCGAGTTGCCTTTCGTCAAGGAAGCGCTCGCGGCGATCGGGGAGGGCGGCTATGCCGAGGCTTTTGCACGGGTCGCGTTCCTGCTTGCGCGCGG
>CAZEAX010000445.1:0-4242 GCA_964510405.1 uncultured Streptomyces sp.
CAGCGCGAGCGCCGATTGCGCGGTGCTCGTGGTGGCGACCGCGCTCGGCTTCACGCAATCGGCGCTCGCGCTGTGGGTGTTGCCGGTGATGTTCGCGACCGGGCTCGCGTTCGCAAGCCTCGGCCTCATCATGACCGCGCTGTCGGTGAGCTACGACTTCTTCATGTATTACTTCACGCTCTTCATCACACCGATGATGATGTTGTGCGGCGTGTTCTTCCCCGCCGACCAGCTGCCGCCGGCGTTCCAGCAGGCGGCGGCTTTCCTGCCGCTCACGCACGCGGTCGCTTTGGTGAGACCGCTGATGAACGACACGGTGCCTGCGGCATGGCCGTTGCATGCCGCCGTGCTCGTGCTATTTGCGGCGGGCGGGTTTTACATCGCGCTCGCGTTGACGCGGCGGCGCCTTCTGAAATAAGGTCATGGCGGGACGTCCGCAAAAAGCGGGCGCCGGCATAACTGCGCAAATAGCGGCGGACGAGTAAACTCGCTGCTGAATTCGCGCCCGATGTGCGAGAAAAAAGAGATTGCAATGCTCTGGCTGAAGGCTTTTCACATCATCTTCATGGTGACCTGGTTCGCGGGGCTTTTTTACCTGCCGCGGCTCTACGTCTATCACGCGATGGCGGACGACGCGGCGGGCATAGCGCGCTTCAAGGTGATGGAACGCAAGTTGTTCTACGGCATCATGACGCCGGGCGGAGTGCTGACGGTAATCTCCGGGCTGTGGCTGTGGCTCGGTTACGGGTTCGGCGGCGGCTGGCTGTACGCCAAGGTCACACTCGTCGCGATCCTCGTCGTCTACCACGTTTATTGCGGCAAGCTGATGCTCGACTTCAAGCGCGACCAAAACCGCCACGGCCACGTGTTCTACCGCTGGGTGAACGAATTCCCGACCATCCTCTTGCTCGCGATTATCATACTCGTCGTCGTCAAGCCGTTTGGAACTCTTAATACTTAAGTCTTAGTTCCGCCGCGCGCCCGGTGCGTTAGTACGGGCATGCGATACTCCGCTTCGCTATTCGCACTGGCACTTGCGCTTGCCGCACCCGTGCGCGCGGGCGAAGCGGTCGCCTATCTGATGGTGCGCAATTCGCCGCTCGCCGGGTTCCGTTACAATGACGGCAGGCTGGTGTGGAACGACCTGCGTACGGGCGACGTGCTTATCCTCGTGCGCGAGCACGACAACCCGTTCGATGCCGATGCCATCCGGCTCGAATGGAACGGGCGCAAGATCGGCTACGTGCCGCGGCAGGAGAACGGCGCTCTGGCGCGCGAACTCGACGCCGGCAAGACGATCGAAGCACGAATTGTCGAACTGTCCAAGCGGCGCAACGGCCGCCACCTGATCAGCTACGACATTCTGGTCCCGCTGCAAGCCGCTCCGGGCGCAACTGAGGAATGCAAATGAACCGCGAACGGGAAAGCCGTTACTGATGGAAAACTTTTTCGCGCCCTGCCCGCGCGGGCTCGAGACGGTACTCGCGCAAGAGCTGGCCGCGCTCGACGCGACCGGCATCAAGACCGCCGATGGCGGCGTGCATTTCGAAGGCCCCCTGGCGCTGGGCTACCGCGCAAACCTCGAAAGCCGCATCGCGAGCCGCATCCTGTGGCGCGTGGCAACCGCGCCCTACAAAAGCGAGGACGACATATTCAAGGCGACCCTCGCGTTGCCGTGGCCGCAGTGGTTCGACGTCAGCCGGACGATACGCGTCAACCTTGCCGCCGTGCGCTGCCCGCTGAAAAGCCTCGACTTCGTCACGCTGCGCATCAAGGACGCCGTGTGCGACGCGTTCCGCGTGCAAGGCGGCGAGCGTCCGAGCGTCAACACGCAAACGCCCGACGTGCGCATCCATGCTTTTCTCACCGCCGATCAATTGACGCTGTATATCGACACGTCGGGCGAACCGCTCTTCAAGCGTGGCTACCGCACGACGACGGGTGAAGCGCCGCTGCGCGAGAACCTCGCCGCCGGCATCGTCAGACTTTCGGGCTGGAACGCGCTCGAACCCCTGCTCGACCCGATGTGCGGCAGCGGCACACTGCTGATCGAGGCGGCGCTGATCGCCCTCAACATTGCGCCCGGCGCGCGGCGCAACTTCGCGTTCGAGAAACTGAAGAACTTCGAAACCCGCCAGTGGGACAGGCTGCGGCTCACCGCGAAAACGCGGGAATCCCCGCACGCGGGCGCGCTGCCGATCTACGGCGCCGATCTCTATGGCGACGAACTCAAAAGCGCGCGCGAAAATATCGCCGCGGCCGGTCTCACCGAACGAGTCCAGTTAAAGCAGGCCAACGTGCTCGAAATTCCCGCGCCCGCCGACAGCGGCGTCATCGTCACCAACCCGCCGTACGGCGTGCGGCTCTCCGAAGAACACGAACTCGCGGAGTTCTATCCCAAGCTCGGCAACGCGCTCAAGCAGCGCTTCAGCGGCTGGCGCGCATACATCTTCACCGGTGACGCGCAGCTGCCGAAACTGATCCGCCTGTCCGCCTCCAAGCGCACGGTGCTCTACAACGGCGCGCTCGAATGCCGGCTGCTCGAATATAAGATAATTGCCGGAAGCATGCGAAGGGTGAAACCTGCCAAGCAAGAAGGGTGAGTTCGAAAAGGATTTACGTTTGACCATCAAGGTCGTGCGTCTCGGCAGCGCGCGGGTTCCCGGCGAGGGCGTGCGCATCGGCACGGTCCGGCGGCCGCCGCGCGGCGCACGCGTGGTATAAAGACGCGAGAGAACCCGATGGTCAAGAGCCGGCTTGAAGCGTTCAGCGACGGCGTGATCGCCATCATCATCACGATCATGGTGCTGGAACTGAAAGTGCCGCACGGGGAAAGCATGGACGCGCTGGCGCCGTTGATTCCCGCGTTCCTCTCCTACGTACTGAGCTTCGTGTACGTCGGCATTTACTGGAACAACCACCACCACATGCTGCACGCCGTGCGCAACGTGACCGGATCCATCCTGTGGGCCAACCTGCATCTGCTGTTCTGGCTGTCGCTGTTTCCGTTCGCCACCGGCTGGATGGGCGAAAACCATTTTGCCGCGGCGCCGTCGGCGTTCTATGGATTTGTGCTGCTGATGGCCGCGATCGCATACTGGGCGCTGCAACAACTGATCATCGCGTCGCAGGGACCGGACTCGCTGCTCAAGCAAGCCATCGGCAGCGACTGGAAAGGCAAGGCGTCGCCCGTCTTCTACCTCATCGCGATCGCGGCGGCATTCTGGTCACAATGGATTGCACAATGCCTGTACGTGCTGGTAGCGCTGCTCTGGCTGGTGCCCGACCGGCGCATCGAGCGGGCCCTGACCGCGCGGGAAAACTGACCGCGACAGTTACGAGAGCGCGCGCACCAACAGCGACGCGCCGATCAAAAGCAGCACCACGCTCATCACGCGCGCCACCTGCTCGCGCGAGATGCGGCCGTGGATGCGGTTGCCGCACCATAAGCCTGCGAGCGCGAACGGCAGCAACAAAACGAACATGATCAGGCGGTCCTTCAGCATCAGCCCGCCGACCGCAAACACGAGCGCGCGCATGCCGGTCGAGAGCACCACCATGTTGGAAAGCGTCGCACGCAGCGCGCCTTTGTCGTGCAACCGCCGCGACAGGTAGATTGCGTACGGCGGCGCGCCGATGCCGAACAACGTGCCCATCGCTCCTCCGACAAAGCCGGAGACCGGCGCCCACCGCCGGCTGACGGTCCCGGTAAACGGCCGCTGGCGCAATGTGTACACGCCGTACACGAGCAGAAACGAGCCTAGCGCAATCAGCGTGGCATGCCGCGGCAAGCTTACGAGCAACGTCACGCCGAGCACCGCGCCGATGAGGCACGCGGGCGCCATCCACGCGAGTTCCGTCTTGTCGGACTCGCGCGAGAACCGCGTGCCGATCGCAATTGCCGCCGAGACGTCAAGCAGCACGCACACCGGCAACACGAAATCGAGCGGATAGAGAAACGAGAGCGCAGGCACGGTGACGAGCGCGGCGCCGAACGCCGAGATGCCGAATATGACGTAGGCGGCGCTCACCACCAGCGCGCTGATGACCAGACTGTGAAACTCTACGGGTAGATCCATAAATTAAAACGCCGGTTGATCGGCGGCACAAGCCGTCCGTTCGAACCGGCGTAATTAACCCGGCGCTTCGCGGCCGGAGTTAAACGATATTCAGGTGCTCGATGCCCGACATTACGTCCTTGTCCTTCGACTCCTGGCCTTCGAGCTTGATCTTCAGGCGCAG
>CAZEAX010000446.1:0-4215 GCA_964510405.1 uncultured Streptomyces sp.
GCGACCGCAGCCCGCATGGCGGTGACCTTGGTCAGGGTTTCCTGCTCGAACTTCATGTACTGCTTGCAGGTCTCGACCAGTTTGGGCAGTTCGTCGTGCCGCTGCTTGAGCAGCACGTCGATATTGGCCCAGGCTTTGGACACATTGTGCTTTACCTGGACCAGGTTGTTGTAAATCATGACGAGGTAAACTGCCGCCAGGACTGCCACCCCGAGGATTACGATCGCGACGATGCCCATCCAGACCTCCCTGGTCTCATGCAACTCGACGGCAGTATAGCACCGGCGCGCGCGCGATTTTGCGCGCCGTCACCACGTGTATTGCACGCTGTAGCGCAGCGTAACTTCGGCGCCTGCGGCAATTTTCACGGGAAACTGAACGGTGCGCGCATCCTGCTTTTCATAGTCGTGAGTTTTCGCGGTGATCTGCCAGTTCACCCAGCGGTAGAGATTTTCCCTGGCCATCACGGTGACCGGCTCTTTTTTCTGGTTGCGCAGCTTGATTTCGATTTCCTCCGACATCGCCTTCTTCGACGTGTCGATCTTGAAGTCGACCTGGCGGCGCTCGCCCACGACGTCGAACGCGGAACCGAGCTTGACCAGCACATTTTCGTTTCGCGGCGTGTGATCGATCACGTTTTCGCCGATGAATTCGAGCGTGCGGTCCGCGTCGTCGAGCTTGCTGACGCGGATGCGGCCGGACGGCAGCGGCATGCCCATGTTGTGCTCGGGCGAATTCCTGAACCCGAGATACACGTCGACTTTGTTATTGCTTTGAACGCCCAGATTGCGGTCGGTGAGCGGACTTGCGGAATAGCCGTAGTAGCCGGGCGCGAGTCCATAGTAAACGAGAGTTTTTTCGCACGGCACGTTGCGCGCCGCCGGGAAGAGTTCGATTTGCTTGGTTGAATTGTCGGGCAGCGTGGTGGCCCGGCCGAGCGTATACAGGTGATATTCGAAAAAAGACTTTTCGGCGAAGCCGGCACTTTTTTCGTTGCGCGCCAGTGCGGGTGCCGCGTATACGGCGCCGTCCGCGCGACCGGCCGGCTGCGCCCGCTGCACGTCGCCTGCAACCAGCTTGAGTTTTGCATTGGCGTAGCCGGCGCCGGATTGATTGATGATGCTGACCCACGCGCCGATGTCGAGCTTGCAGCTGTTCGCGTTGTTGCCTTCGGCATAAGTCAGGTTGTAGTCCGCCCACCAGGTCAGGCCGGCGGTCTGATAGGAGACGCGCGTGCGATGATTACCGGCCTGCTTCGCATTCATGTCCCAGACGAGCGTCGGTCGTGTTATCAGCCCGCCGGGCAGGCTGGGCAAAGTGACTCCGGCGTTGGCGGGTAGCAATTGGATAGTGCCGTCATCGCGCTTCAACGTCATGCCGCCGGCGGTCGACAACAGGGTGCCGCTGAAGGTCTCCACCGAGTTGCCGCGGACCTGGTCGATTTTGACGGTCTGGTCGATATATTTCTGCAGCAGCTTGTCCTGATTGACGAGATCGAACTGAAAATTTTGCTCGACCACGCTCGTGCCGGCAGGGTCGGTCAGCGATTCGAACATCACGGTGGTCGGATCGATGTAGGCGGCAACATCGTTAAAGCGCACGTTGTTGCGGCCGCGCGCGAGGTTGATGTCGCGTTGCTGGCGTACGACGGCGTAGCCCGGTAACGCCTGGCCGCGTCCGCCGTTGCGATAGACCTCCGGTGATATCGCGCCGGGACGGGCGGTGCTGTAGATGGTGAGCGCGTCGCCGCCGCCTTCGCCTTCCGCGCCGGCCTGGGTAATGCCGATGGCAAGCGTCGCCGCGAGCGAGTACAGGCCGAAATGGGTGATTTTTTTCATATGAAGCCTCCGTAATGTTGAATCGATGGACAATACTTGCGATGCTTAAACGGTGCGGCGCGCGCAAAAGGGTTATGCGGGCTCGCCGCCAACCGACGGGCGGTCGCTTGAGGAGCGTCGGCGGGCGTCAAAAATTCTTGATTTAAATAGAAGAAATCTATAACCTAATCAATCCCATGCCGGCGTTTTGCGGGCGTATCCTATCAATTGTTGACAGAGGTAACGATGAGCACCGAAGCAAACGTTTCCAAAGACAAGCTCGTGCAGGATTTCCGCGCTGTCGTCGCGGACGCTGAGGAATTGCTGAAAGCGACCGCGAACCAGGCCGGCGAGAAAGTCGCCGTCGCCCGCGAACGTATCCAGGACAGCCTGCACAACGCCAAAGTCAAGCTGGCCGAAGCCGAGGACGTAATCGTACAACGCAGCAAGCAGGCTGCACGCGCGACCGACGATTTTGTGCGCGACAACCCGTGGCAGGCGGTCGGCGCGGCGGCCGGGATCGGACTCGTAATCGGGCTCCTGATCGGTCGTCGCTAGTCGCATGGCCGGCGCAGATTCGGCCGCCGGCGCCCGTGCTGGCGGGCTGTTGAGTTCAACCAAGAAGCTGGTCGCCACGCTGGTGGCGATAGTGCAAACGCGCCTGCAACTGTTTGCCAATGAAGTTCACTCGGAAGGTTTGCGTCTCGCCCAGATGCTTCTGCTGGGCGCGGCAGCCGTGTTTTTTATCGCTTGCAGCATATTGCTGGCGACGCTGTTCGTGATCGTCATGTTTTGGGACACCAACCGCCTGCTCGCAATCGGCGGTTTCGCCGTCCTCTATCTCGCAATCGGCGCCGGTCTTGCGTTGGCTGCGCGCGCACGTGCCCGCGCGGGTTCGCGCCTCTTTGAGGCAAGCCTGGGCGAACTCAAGAAAGACCACGACAGATTGTCGGCGTGAATCGGGGAAATTCCATCATCGACGAGCGGGACGCGCTGCTTGCGCTGTGCGCGGCGCAGCGTGACGACCTGTCCATGGTCATAGGGCAGCTCGCGGGCCCGATCAAAGTCGCCGATCGCGGAATTTCCGTGGCGCGCTACCTGCGCGATCGGCCGCTCGCGCTCGGTGCCGTAGCCGCGATGCTCGCGGCCACCCGCGGGCGCGGCGTATGGAAATGGGCGCGGCGCGGTTTCGTCGCCTGGCGCGCTTATCGCGCATTGCGCAAATAAGGCGGGCCGGGTCGCGCAGCATGGACAATCCGTCTCCCATCGCCAGGTTTCGCAGCGCCAGCGTTGTCGCGTACCGCTCGATTCGCGACCTGACCGAGCGCGAGAAAAAGCATTTGCTCCACGAGATACTGCAGGTCAGGGGCCTGATGCCGCTCTTGATGAAACCGCGCAACAAGCAGCTGTGGACGCCCGAGGACAAAGAGGAGCTGAAAGTTCACCTGCGGCGCCTGTCCAGTATCAGCCCGTACCTGATAGTGCTGGCGTTGCCCGGGTCGTTTCTGATGCTGCCCGCGCTCGCCTGGTGGCTTGACCGGCGGCGCAATCGCCAGCACCCGGCAGCGCCGGTCACGTAACCGCAGCATCGCCACAGCGACACACCTGCCGCAAGGGGAGGCGCATGAGCACGTCGGACCGCAAAGTTATTGAACCCGAACTCAAATTGCTCGGCAGTGGCGCGGCGTTCCAGGCGGAATTGCTGGCGATGCTGCAGGACAGCCAGTTCTTCGGCGATTTTCCGGCGCCGGAAATCGAAACTCTCACCCATTACGTTCAAGCCTACAGTGCGGCACCCGGCACGGTGATATTTCGCGAAGGGGACCGCGGCGGCTTCATGTGTCTCGTGATCGACGGCAGCGCGGAAATCTTCAAGCAGGACAACAAGTACGGCAGCAAACACATCGGTCGGATCGAGCCCGGCAAAACCATCGGCGAAATGGCGCTGGTCGACGGCGAGCAGCGTTCCGCAACGTGCATCTGCCCGGAACCGTCGACGCTCGTCATGCTGACCCGCGAGCAGTTCGTGCGCATTATCCGAGAGCATTCCGCCTTGAGCGTCAATATACTGCTCAAAATCGTGACCATGATGAGCCGGCGCTTGCGCCAGACCAGCGGGCAGCTCGTCGATTATCTGCAGGACTAGGCGACACACTGCATGTGGTACGTGATCAGTCTCATCTGGATCGTCGTGATGGTTGGCATCATCTCTACGTACACGCGCAAGCAGCGGCGGCACGCAAGCGAGCGCGCGCAGCACATGGAACGGCTCACCCGATACGGGCACGCTCACGATCGATACCGGAGTGACGATTCGTGGCCAGGTCGGATACCTCGGCAACAGCAGCTGCCCCGTGATCAACAAAGGGACCATCGACGCTGACGTGTCCGGAGCCAG
>CAZEAX010000447.1:0-4207 GCA_964510405.1 uncultured Streptomyces sp.
CGAACGGCCCCGCGTTCTTGCTGCGGATCAGGCTTGCGAGTTCGGCGAGTTTGGTCATTGTCGGGTTCCGGCGGTTCAGGCGCCGATCTTTACCATTTCCATCGGGAACATCTCGTAAGGGTCGTCCGGCTCGACGACGTGGTTCACGTTGAAGCGGTAAATCGGCCCCCGCTTCAGATACGCAGGATTGTACGGGCACGCCATCGTCGTCATCATCCCGCTCCATTGCTCGATCGGCAGGTGCAGCGCCTGGTGGCGCGTCATCGACGCAATCGAGTTGGCGAGCTCCTGCGTAGGCGCGGTGATCTCGATGACGAGGCAGATCTCGTGGGAGCTTATTTCTTTCACCGGCTCCAGCGCGCCCATGACGCCGTTCTTGCCGTAGATGCGGATGCCGATCGCATAGTCGGCGGGCTTGAGCTTGTCGGCATGCACGTTGCTTACGCGCGTCCGGATTTTTTCGCGCAGCCGGGCGATCCAGTCGTCGATCTGCCCGATGATGTACGGGTCGCGCACGCCGCCGATGATCACGTTCTGATAGCCGGCGAACTCGGCGCCTTCGAGCTTGACCGTGTAGTTCTTCGCGTGAATGAAGGCGCTGCGCGTGATGCGCACCGAGCGGTCGCCCTCGACCTCGTATTTCGCGTTGGTGATGTCGAGTGTGCCCGCGCATTCCGTCAGCTTGAAAGGGTCTCCATTCTCGTACAGCGCATGCGCGGCAACGCTTTGCGGCGTGCATTCCAGCGTCGGATCGAGCGGTTCGACAATGCAGTGGTCGCGGCGGATCGTCGCCATCATGCAGTCGGGCGTCTTGCGCGAAACGACCGCGCCGGTGCCGCACTCGAGTATCTTCGCCGCATGCCACGCCAGTCCTTCGGGAAATCCGCAATGGACCGGAATCGCCGCGTAGATGGCGGTGTCGCTTGCGCGTCCCGCCAGCACCACGTCGGCGCCGGCGTCCAACGCGCGCACAAACGGCTCGGCGCCCATCATGCCGACGATGCGCTCGCTGCGGTCTATGGTGCCGGCATCGAAATGCGGCGCATTGAGCAACGGCTTGATGCGGCCTTCGGCGAGCCGCCGCTTGAGATAGTCCTTCTTCTGTTCCGCGTGGATCAGCGCGAGACTGAATTGCAACGACTCTTCCGCGGCAATCTCCTTGAGGATTCCATAAGCCCAGTCGAGATGCACGTCGCCGCCCGAGGTTCCCGCCGAGCCGATGAGCAAGGGAATCTTCAGGCGCCGCGCGCCGAGCAGCAGCAGCCGCATGTCGCGCTTCACGGCGTCGCGCGAAAACGCCGCTTCGCCCGCGCCGAGATAGTGCGGGCCGGGATCGGTGGAACCCGCATCGCAGCCGATGAAATGCGGTTCTCTGCGCAAGCCCTCGTTAAACGAGCTTTCCAGGAACCCGGACCCCATCACCGCGGTGCCCGCGAGCACGCGAACTTCCTTGTCTTTGAACGTTAGCATGCTCGCCGATTATTTCATGTAGCCGGCTTCCTTCATGAAAAAGACCGCCCGCTGCGAACTTTCTTTGGCAATCTTTTCCATCACCGCGCCTTTGACTTCGAATTTTTCCGCCTTGGTGTCGCGGAGATACGCGGCCCAGCCCGGATCGGACATCACCGCATCATACACGCGATCATGGAAATTTTTCGCGCGCTGCGGGATGTCCCCGCGCGCGACGATGCCGCGATAGTTTCCTTCCACGAGATCGTAGCCGAGTTCGCGGAACGTCGGCACGTCCGGCAGATCGGCCTGGCGCTTTTCCGCGCCGATCGCGAGCGGCACCAGCGTGTCGCCGTAGCCGATGATGTCGCTCATGTCGCCCGAGCCGAGCGGCAGATGCTTGCCCAACACCGCCAGCCGCAGCGCGCCGCCGTCCTTGAATGCGGCATAACGGCCTTTCGCGCCGAGCTTCTGCCAGATCAGGTTCACCATCAGCCATTCCGTGCCGCCGGCCGAAGCCCCTCCCCAGACTTGCGCGGCGGGACGCGCCTTCGCTTCCGCGATCAATTGCCGCGCGTCCGCGTACGGCCCACCTTTGTACGTGTAAACGATCACCGGCGTGAACATCGTGATGCCCACGTAATGATATTTGTCGAGCGGGCTCCCGGCGTGAGGCTGAGTCAGAAAATTGAGCGTCGTCGCCCGCGTGAACGCCTGCAGCGTGAAGCCGTTTGCCGGCTGCTCGAGCACGTAGTTCGTCGCAATATAACCTGCCGCGCCCGTGCGGTTTTCGAACACGAATTTCTGCGCCGTGTATTTGCCGGCGATGCCCGCATAAGTACGCGCCATCGTATCGATGCTGCTGCCGGGACCGCTGGGGCTGACGATCACGACGACCTGGTCGGTCGCCAGCGGCGCGATCGGCTCCAGCGCGGCGGCGTAACCGGCGCCCGTCGCCATGCACGTTGCGGCGGCCTGCAACAGCCAACGAACTATTGAATCGACACGGGAAACAGTCATGACTTCACTCGCCCGGAAACACCACCTTCCTGCTTTGCGTATATCCGCCAAGCGCGCCCCAGCCCGAGCACAGCGCGCAAAATCCCGCGCCCGAACCCCAGCCGCCGCTGACGACGATCACGAGGTTGTCGATCGAGCGTATCCACGGCACGCGCGCCTCGGGATCCTTTTCGTCGACGACGTGGCTCCAGTGCATCGGATGCGTGGGCGAAATCGAGCGCCGGCGCACGGCTTCGCGCACGGGCCGTGTCGCGAGCCGCACGATGCCTTCCTTCACCTGCCGCTTGGAAAGTCCGCCATCGCCCAATGCCTTTGCGGTCATCGGCCCGAGCACGTACACCAGGTCGCCGCCGGTGATGTTGTTGCTGCCAAGCGTGGCGATCGAATCCGCGAGCAGGTAGAGCACGTCTTCGATCGGGCTGTAGCCCGCGCCCGTCGCGACGGAATTCGGCGCCGTCGTCGCGGTCACGGTGACGACCGTATCGCTCGCGTAGAACCCGCGCTCGACCTGCAGCGGCTCCCACGGGTTCGCGTCCTGGTCTTCCGCCACGCAAAAGCTGAAATAGCCGGGATGCCCTATCGTGGTCTTGCACGGCTCGCCGGGAAAACCGCCGCCGATGTTCCACAGCACGAGGCGCAGCGCACGCCCTATCGTTGCGGAAGCACGGCAACCATGTCCGAGCGCGCCTTCCTTCGTATTGAAGCCGAGCGTCTTGACCGCCGGTCCGCTGACCACGACGAGCGGCGCGCACGCGTGCGTCGTCGTCTGCACGCCGTTGAGATTGAACCCTTCTTCAAGCACCGCCTCGACCGCCGCGATCACGATCGGCACGTACTCGGGCTTGCAGCCCGCCATCACGCAATTGATCGCGATCTTCTCGATGGTTGCCACCCCGTTGCGCGGCGGCACCACGCCGACCACTTCGCCCGGATCGCGCTTCAAATACCTGAGGATGCGCTCGATCGCGCCGCGCGTCGGCGGCACCACCGGCAGCCCGTCCGTCCATTTGCGTTCAAAGCAGATTTCCGACGCCGCTTCGAGATCGGCGGCTTCGATGATGCGCGAGGAAAGTTCCATGACGATTTCTTTGCCTGCGATAGAGCGTTGCAAGATGCGGACGCGCGTCATATTCGCGCAACACCGCCGCCGCCCGCTTGCCGGCAGCGCGCCCATATTACACCGGGTCAGGGTTGAACCAAACCGCCCGCCCGCAGACGGCCCGGCATCCCGCGGTTCGAACCATAGCGGCTCATTGCGGCGGCGGGCTCGTCGTGTTGGTGTCGGCGCCTTTCGTGGCGGCTTTGCGCGCGGCCTTGAGTTCGTCACGGTAACGCTTGGCCTCCTCCTGCCGCATGCCTTTCAGCTCTTTCTGCATGTCTTCACGCTCGGCATCGAGATCTTTGCGCTTGTCCTTCATGTCGCCGGCCTGTTCCTGCAGCGCCTTTTTCCGCGCCTCTCTGGCCTGCTCGTTTTTTTCCAGCGCGGTCTTCTGCGCGTCCTCGAGCGCCCTGCGCCCGGCTGCCGTTTCCCGCTGCTTTTCCAGCGCCGCCTTCCGCTCCTCGCGCAAGGCCTTCTGCCGCTCGCGAACCTGCCGGTCCGTCAATTTGCCGGCCTCGTAGTCCTTTTGCAACGCCGTGCGTTTCTCCTGCGCGTCCTTGCGCAATTCCGCCGCCGCCTTGCCGGACTCATGAACGTCGCCGCGCTTATCCTTGAATTCCTCGCGCTGTTTCCGGTTCG
>CAZEAX010000448.1:0-4194 GCA_964510405.1 uncultured Streptomyces sp.
GCATGGATCCGGCGAGCGCGGCGTATGAGCGCCCATCCCGTCGCCGTCCGGGCATGCACGCGCCTCTTCATCCAACGCTTTGAGTATGACCCGGCAGGCCGCCGTGGTTTTGCGCTAGATCAAGTTTGATGGGAGATTGCGCACTTTTTATTGCGCAGGGCGGCGCCCACCCTGTCCCGCGGACAGCGGTGACCGGCGTCAGTTCGCGAACCGCCGGCGCGTTTCGTCGCTTTGCGCGCGCGCGACCAGGCGTTCGGCGTCTTCCTTCAGCAGCAAGCGCCCGGCGACGAGTTTCGCCGCGGCTGTTTCGACCTGCTTCACGTAAGCGGCGTGATCGCCGTAGCGTTCCGCGAGCGAACGGCGCGGATCGTTGGCGACCTCGCGTTCGGCGCGCGTCGCCGCGAACGGCTTGTAGCTGCCGTCACGGTCGCACAGTTCGCCTTCGGGAAACGGCGCGCGGTAATAATTCCAGCCCGTATAAGTCGCGAGCGGCACCGCGATGTCGGTCAGCCGGATGCCGGCGATCTCGTTGCCGTCGGCGTCGACCTGCGTCACGAACGCGCGGTACGGCTTCGCCATGTCCATCTCGGGTTTGATCCAGTCTTTCAGCACGCCGATTTCATTCATGCGCCGCACGACCTCGATCCCCGGAATTGCCGGAAACCTGAGCTGGGCGGGCGTCGTGAAGGTCGCGTCCTTCAGATGCGGCGTCATCGACGGCGGCGGCGCCTTGCCTTCGCTCGCCCATTCGTCGAGTGCGACGAGCAGCGCGCGCAATGCGGGCGTGGGGCTGTGCGGATTGCGCGGGTTCACGCATAGTCCCCGCGTTGATGTCATCCACGCCGCGCCGCCGTGCTGGGTGCCGGCGATCAGGTAACCGCGCGCGTTCGGCGGCAGCGCGACATCCTCGTTGCCGAGCGGGTCGGTCACGAGCAGCGATGCGCCTTTCTGCCAGTACTCGGTTGAGGTGTTGGTCTCCATCCACAGCGGATCGAAGCCGTCGCCGCGCAAGAGCGCGCCGGAGCGGTTGGTGACCGGGTCGATCATGAGCGCGGTCGAGAACGGAAACTCGTTCTCCGGCATCGTATGGTCTTCATGTTGCGTCGCCGTGCGATTGGCCTGCGCGAACTCGGCGTTGAGAAAAACGCCGCCGGCGCCCGCGGTGTGCGCGAGCATGCCGTCGAACACCTTGCGCGACGACTCGTCCTGGTTGAAGCCGTCTTTCACGAAATCGCGCAGGAAGCGCCCGCTTTGCGAAATGCCGAACCCGAGCGTCGTGCGGATGCCGGGCCGCGCCGGGTTGGCGGTTCCTTTGCTGTCGGTCGTTTCGTAACGCAGAAACGAAATCAGGTCGCGCGTCGCGGCCATGCCGACGCCGAGCACGCGCGGGTCTTTCGCCGGATAGTGGAATTCGTAGAGCGTGCCGGGTGCCGGCTGCGTGCCGGCGGGCAGGAGTTCGATCGCGCGCGGTCCCGCGTAGGCCCAGCGCGACGGCGGGATTTCCACGCGTGCATCCGCTTCGCCGCGGCGCGCGGTGAGCTTCGCCTGATTTTGATCGAGCGTCGCCGCTTCGTACGAGAGCTTCAGCACCTGCTTCTTCGGCGGCTCGCCGGGTTTCGGCGGATCGACGCGCTCACGCGTGCCGCTGACGAGCTCGTCGCGGATCACGCGCACGATGGGCTTGCCGTTGTCCGTCGCGATCACCGGCTTCATCGACATCCCGTTGTTCGCGCGCGGCGCTTCGGAATCCCAGCCGCTCCACGCGAGCGTATAGCCCATGCGGAAAAAGAGCCCGGTGCCGGCGTCCTCGGCGGTTTTCGGATCGTTGGCGACGGCGATCGACGGCGGATTCGCGTCCATCAATCTGAAGTGGATGAACTTGCGGCCGCGGTTGGTGACATCGTAAATGATCTTGCGGTTGCCGCGTGCGGCATCGGCGGGGCGCAGCAGGAAAAAATCCGCTTCGTATTCGATGAGCCCGCGCGTGTTGCGCGGCGCCTTGTCGAGATTGACGATCACCTTGTTGCGCGCATCTGCGGGATCGAGCTCGCCCTTGAACGTGCCGCGCACGCGCTCGTACGCGCCGGTCGCTCCGTACGCCGCGCCGTCGGCGAACGGCTCGACGGCGGCGACGTTGATTTCGGTGACGCGCGCCGAGGCCGGCGCGGCGATGCACGCGATCAGTGCCGCGCCCGCGATGAATCTGCCCTGCATGGCTGCTCCCCCCGCTCTCAAGTGACCGCGCCGCCCGGCCGTTATTTGTCCGGGGCCGGATCCGCCGCCCTTCAGGGAACAATTTACCATGGTCAAGCTATATCTGATTCTGTGCGTTGCCACGTTTTTGCTGGTGTCGCTGCCCGCGCTCTGCGGATTTGACGACGCGCCCGCGGCGGCGGGACGGCGCGCGCCGGCGGAAAAACCGGCTGACGGGGTTGTGAACGGCGGGCGCTGCACGCTGTAAAGCGCGCGGACGCGCCGGTGTGGCGGGGATTATTTGAGGTTCGGCAGATTGAGCAGCAGCATGTCGAGCTTGTCGATCAAGAGCGCGTATTCGTCCTTGCCGCCGAGCTGCTCGAGGCTGCCCATGATGCGCTTGCCCAGTTCGTCCGCCGGCAGGCCGTCGGTGCCGGTCAGCAGTTTCGCCACCGCGGGCAGGTCGGCGGCGCCGGCGAAGGTCCGGCATTCTCCCAGCATCGTGTCGATTTCAGCGCGGTTCATCGTGGTGCTGAACTTCATCGTCGAATCGAAACTCATCGCGGCTCCCCCCGGTGATGTATATGGCATAGACGAGCCGCCAGATTACGCCGGAACCGCGGTCGCGGACAAGAGGCATAAGTCACCGTTCGACGCGCGGTCGGCCATTCCGCTATGATTGCGGCCTTTCCCCAATTCGCAGAAGTCCCATGGCCCAATACGTTTACACCATGCAGCGCGTCGGCAAGGTCGTGCCGCCGAAGCGCCAGATATTGAAGGATATTTCGCTGTCGTTCTTTCCGGGCGCCAAGATCGGTGTGCTGGGGCTCAACGGCTCGGGCAAATCGAGCCTGCTCAAGATCATGGCCGGCGAGGACAAGAACTTCGACGGCGAAGCGATCCCGATGCCCAATATGCGCATCGGCTTTCTGCCGCAGGAGCCGCAGCTCGATCCGGAGAAGACGGTGCGCGAAATCGTCGAAGAGGGGCTCGGCGAAATCAGCGAAGCGAAACAGAAGCTCGATGAAATTTACGCGGCGTACGCGGAACCCGATGCGGATTTCGACAAGCTCGCCGCGGACCAGGCCAAGTACGAAGCGGTCCTCGCCGCGGCGGGCGGCGACACCGAGCACCAGCTCGAGATCGCCGCCGACGCGCTGCGCCTGCCGCCGTGGGATGCGCAGATCAAGCCGCTGTCCGGCGGCGAGAAGCGGCGCGTCGCGCTGTGCCGCTTGTTGCTGTCGAAGCCGGACATGCTGCTGCTCGACGAGCCGACCAACCACCTCGATGCGGAAAGCGTCGAGTGGCTCGAACAATTCCTGCAGAAATTTCCCGGCACTGTCGTGGCGGTGACGCACGATCGCTATTTCCTCGACAACGCGGCCGAGTGGATCCTCGAGCTCGACCGCGGGCACGGCATTCCGTGGAAAGGCAATTACAGCTCGTGGCTGGAGCAAAAGGAAGAGCGGCTCTCGCAGGAAGAGGCGACCGAGTCCGCGCGCCAGAAAACCATCAAGCGCGAGCTCGAGTGGGTGCGCCAGAACGCGAAAGGCCGCCAGGCCAAGAGCAAGGCGCGGCTTGCGCGGTTCGAAGAGCTGTCGTCGCACGAATACCAGAAGCGCAACGAGACGCAGGAGATTTTCATTCCCGTCGCCGACCGTCTCGGCGACAGCGTGATCGAATTCAAGGGTGTGAGCAAAGGCTACGGCGACCGCCTGCTGATCGACGATCTGTCGTTCACCGTGCCGCCCGGCGCGATCGTCGGCATCATCGGCCCCAACGGCGCCGGCAAGTCGACTTTGTTCCGCATGATCACCGGCAGGGAAAAGCCCGGCAAGGGCGAAGTCGCGATCGGCAAGAGCGTCAAGCTCGCGGTGGTCGACCAGTCGCGCGACGAGCTCGAAGGCGACAAGACCGTGTTCGATTTCATCTCGGGCGGCTCGGACGTGCTGAACGTCGGCAAGTTCGAAATGCCGTCGCGCGCCTACCTCGGCCGCTTCA
>CAZEAX010000449.1:0-4193 GCA_964510405.1 uncultured Streptomyces sp.
ACGTCAAAATCGGCGCCCATACGGCGATCGCCGCCTGCGTCGGCATCGCCGGCAGCGCGACCATCGGCCGCAATTGCACGCTTGGCGGCGCCGCGATGATTTACGGGCATATTACAATTGCGGACAATATCAGCATATCCGCCGGCACGCTGGTGATGAAGTCGCTGGCACAGCCGGGCACTTATACCGGCGTTTACCCGTTTTCAACGCATCAGCGCTGGCTGAAGAATGCCGCGCAGTTGCGCAACCTTGACGACCTGGCCGAGCGCGTACGCGAACTGGAAGCCAGACTCGGAAAAGATAAAGGAAACCCGCAGTGAACAGCATGGACATACATCAAATTCTCGAATATCTGCCGCACCGGTATCCGTTTCTGCTGGTGGACAAGGTGCTGTCCTGCGATCCGGGCAAGAGCGTCGTCGCCATCAAGAACGTCACGATCAACGAGCATTTTTTTGCCGGACATTTTCCGCACCACCCGGTGATGCCGGGCGTTCTCATTATCGAGGCGCTCGCGCAGGCCGCAGCGATCCTGACTTTCAAAACCCACGATCACAAGACGGACGACAATTCGGTCTATTACTTTGTCGGCATCGACAAGGCGCGCTTCAAAAAACCGGTGATGCCGGGGGACACGCTCGAGCTGCATGCCGAAATCAAGCGCTTTGCGCGTGGTATCTGGTGGTTTACGGCTTATGCGAAGGTTGCGGACCAGGTGGTGACCGAAGCAGAGCTCATGTGCACGCTGCGCCCGATCGACGGCAAGACTGCATAACCGGCCGCGGATCTTGGCTGCGATACATCCCACCGCGATTGTGCACGGCGGAGCGCGCCTGGCGGACGACGTCGAGGTCGGCGCCTATTCGGTTATTGGCGAGCATGTTGAAATCGGCGCCGGATCCCGGATCGGTCCGCATGCGGTGATCACCGGGCACACCCGCATCGGGCGCGGCAACCGGATTTTCCAGTTCGTGTCGCTGGGCGAAGCGCCGCAGGACAAGAAATACGCCGGCGAACCGACGCGGCTCGAAATCGGCGACGGCAACACTATCCGCGAGTTTTGCACGTTCAACTGCGGCACGGTGCAGGATGCCGGCGTGACACGGCTCGGCGACGACAACTGGGTGATGGCGTACGTGCATCTCGCGCACGACTGCCAGGTGGGCAATCACGCCATATTTGCGAATAATTCTCAGCTTGCCGGACACGTCAAGGTGGGCGACCACGCAATACTGGGCGGGTTTACCGCCGTACACCAGTTTTGCCACATCGGCGCCCACAGCATTACCGCGATCGGGACCGTCGTGCTGCAGGATATTCCTCCGTATGTGACCGCATCGGGCAATACCGCGCAACCTTATGGCATCAACTCCGAGGGCCTCAAGCGGCGCGGCTTTTCCGCGGACGCGATTGCCTCGATCAAGCGCGCTTACAAAACGCTGTACAAATCGGGACTGGGACTGGATGATGCGAAGCGCGATATCGCGACGCACCTAGACCAATGCCCCGAATTGCAGGTCTTGCTGGATTTTCTAGCCCAGTCTACGCGTGGCATCATCCGCTGAGCGCGCGGGCCGCCCCCGCATCATTGCGATCGTCGCGGGTGAAGCATCGGGCGATCTTCTCGGCAGCCAGCTGATACTCGCACTGCGCGAACTGATGCCGGCGCTGAATGTCGTCGGCATCGGCGGTCCGCGCATGGAAGCGGCCGGCATGGACGTGTGGTTTCCGCTGGAAAAGCTCGCCGTGCGCGGCTATTTCGAAGTCCTCAGGCATTTTCTCGAAATCGTCGGCATCCGTCGCAAGCTGCGTCGCCGGCTGCTGTCGATCCGGCCGGATATTTTCATCGGCATCGACGCGCCCGACTTCAATCTCGATCTCGAGCGCAGCCTGAAGGCGCACGGGATCCCGACCGTTCACTACGTAAGCCCGGCGATCTGGATGTGGCGGCGCGAGCGGCTGCGCAAGATCAAGCGTGCCGTCACGAAAATGTTGACGCTGTTTCCGTTCGAGGTGGACATTTACCGCAAAGCCGGCGTTGACGTCGCATTCGTCGGCCATCCGCTCGCGGATCTCCTCGACGGGGTGCCGCGCGACGAAGCGGCGCGCGAACAGCTGAGATTGCCGCCGGCGGCGCCGGTCGTCGCGTTGTTGCCGGGAAGCCGGCAAAGCGAACTTCGGTACATGGCGGATTTGTTCATTCAGACCGCGAAGCTTATCCACGCACGCCTGCCGCATGCGGTATTCCTGGCGCCATTGACCACGCGCGAAACGCGCGCAATGTTCGAGACCGCGCTGTACCACAACAACGCCGAAGACCTGCCGCTGACCATCATGTTCGGCCATGCCCAGGATGCGATGGCGGCCGCCGATGTCGTGCTCGTGGCATCGGGAACGGCGACGCTGGAAGCCGCGCTCTTGTGCAAACCCATGGTCATTACTTACAAGATGCCGCGGGCGACGTACTGGCTGCTGCAAGGCAAGGGCTACCTGCCGTACTATGGCCTGCCGAATATTCTCGCTCGTGAATTCGTGGTTCCGGAATTGATCCAGGACGATGCGACGCCCCAGAATCTCAGCCAGGCGCTGCTCAATTTGCTCGGTGACGTGGCGACCCGCGACCGGATCGCCGACCGTTTTTCCGCTTTGCGCGCCACCCTCCATCGCGGGGCGGCCCGCGAGGCGGCACTCGCAGTGCTTCCGATGCTGCAGCACTGACATGCGCTGCGGTGTTGACGAAGCCGGACGCGGGCCGCTCGCCGGACCGGTGTTCGCCGCGGCGGTGATCCTGGGCGAGGTTCACGGCATCGCGGGTTTGGCAGACTCCAAAACCCTCAGCGCCGCGCGACGCGATGCGCTGGCCGTGCAAATCAGGCAACGTGCGGTCGCCTGGGCCGTGGCGAGTGCGTCGGTCGAGGAGATCGACGCTTTGAATATTTTGCAGGCGACGCTGCTGGCGATGCGGCGCGCAGTCGAGGCATTGGCGACGCCGCCGACCGAAGTGCTGGTGGATGGTCTTTACTGCCCGAAGGTCGTGCATCCCGCGCGTGCTATCGTGCGCGGCGATTCCCTCATAGCCGAAATATCCGCGGCCTCGATACTCGCGAAAACTGCGCGCGATGCGGTCATGGTGACCTTGCATACGCAGTACCCGGATTACGGATTTGACCGTCACAAAGGTTACGGGACTGCCGAGCATCTGAATGCGTTGCGCGCGCATGGCGTGTCGGGCGCGCACCGGCGTACTTTTGCGCCGGTCCGTTCGCTGCTCGGCGAGGACTGACAGCCGCCGTTTACGGCAGCACTTCCCGCAACAGCAGGCGCAGCGCGTTTTTTTCGCGTGAACGGCGTGTCAGGTCGCGTCGTGCCGCGCACTGGCGTTTGAGCCGGGCGTAAAATCCGGCGTCGGACTCGGCGCGCCACAGAACGCGAGCAAGCGCGCGTTCGTCTCCGCACGGAAAATAACCGGCGTAATCCCGCCCCAGCATGCCGACGTTGCCGGATACGCGCGAGGCGATGATCGGCACGCACGCCGCTAATGCTTCGGTGACTACGTTGGCGCCGCCTTCCATGCGCGAGCTGATCACCATCAGCCGTGCACGCGCGAGACGCTTTAGCGCATCGCCGTGCCGCATTTCACCGATCCAGCTATATCGCGATTCGCGCCGCATCCAGCGCGCCGCGTCTTTTCCCATCGATACGCTCATTGCGCCGCCGATCTGCACGGCGCGGATGCGGCTTTGCGCCGGCAGATGCTCGAGCGCGGCAGCGAGCCTGAACGGGTCCTTGACTTCGCGCAGGTGCCCGCTGATGCAGACTTCGAAATTCGATTTCCGCGGCGCGGGTTTTTTTATCGATCGAGTCGACTGATAGATCACGCGCGCCTTCCGGCGCAAGGGCGGCGCGAGCTCGTGAAGTCCTTCATGCTGCAATATGACGAGGCGGGTCGCCAGCTTCAGCGAAAATTTTGCCGCAGGATCCACCCGGATGTCGTCATAAAGATCGGTGCCGGTCAGCATGACGATCAGCGGGCGGCGCGAAAAGGCAGCGGCAAAACGCGCGATTGAATCGTGGCTGCGCCGTGCATGAAGCGCGATCATGACATCGGCAGGCCGGTCGTCCCAGGCGGTCAACACGCGCACGCGATGCCCCAGTTCGCGCAGCAACCCGGCCCAGCGCACCGCCGTGTTGAG
>CAZEAX010000450.1:0-4189 GCA_964510405.1 uncultured Streptomyces sp.
CGCGTGCGTTAAATAGCCGGACCACCCGACGTTTCCGTTAATTCTTCCGCTACAAGTGAGTTGAGGAAAAGCGCCATGCCAGTTACCCGGATCGCCAAGCAACAACAATCGGTGCGCCAACAGGTCAGCAAGGAAGAGTGGGAGACCCGCGTCAACCTCGCCGCGTGCTACCGGCTCATGCATGAATTCGGCATGACGGAAATGATCGCCAATCACATTTCCGCGCGCGTGCCCGGCACGCACGATCAGTTCCTGATCAATCCGTACGGCATGCTGTACGAGGAAATGACCGCGTCCTCCATGATCAAGATCGATATCGACGGCAATATCCTGTTCAACGCGACCGACTACGGCATCAACAAGGCGGGCTACGTGATCCACAGCGCCGTGCACGCGGCGCGGCACGACGTCGATTGCGTGATCCATACGCATACGCTCGCCGGCATGGCGGTATCCGCGATGAAAACCGGTTTGTTGCCGCTCGCGCAGACCGCGATGCGCTTCGGCGACGTCGCCTATCACGACTACGAAGGCCCCGCGTTGAATCTCGACGAACGCGCGCGCCTCGTCGCGGATCTCGGCGACCGTGAAGCGATGATCCTGCGCAACCACGGCCTCTTGACCGTCGGGCCGTCGATTCCGGAATCGTTCAACAACATGTTCCGGCTCGAACGCGCGTGCCAGTTGCAGGTCACCACACTCTCGTGCAACACGGAAATCATTCTGCCGCCCGCTGAAGTCGTCAAGGAAACGCAGGACGGCTTCAAGCCGGGCGTGCGCCGCCGGTGGGGACTCATCGAGTGGCCGGCGCTGTTGCGCAAGCTCGATAAGAGCGACCCGTCGTATCGAGACTGAGTTTTATCGTCGCCAGCGCTTTAACGGTACCCAAGCGGGCTCCTTAACCGGGCCCGCTTTTTTGTCGACGGCAAGAGTTACCGTTGACGCCGACGTCACCGCACTCGCCATCACCGGAGACACTAGCCAGCATGTCATCCTATCGCGCGCCGGCGTGGTTGCCGGGCGGTCATCTGCAAACTCTATATGCGGCGCTGCTCGCGCCGCGCGCGCACGTGGCTTTCGTCCGCGAGCGTTGGGATACGCCGGACAGCGATTTTATCGAGCTCGATTGGATTGAGCAGGCCGCCACGAGCACTTCCACGACGCCTTTGGTAGTGCTTTTCCATGGCCTCGAAGGCGGCTCGCGCAGTCCGTACGCAACCGCGCTGATGGCCGCGACGCAGGCCCGCGGGTGGCAAGGCGTCGTCGTGCACTTCCGCGGTTGCGGCGGCGAACTCAACCGCCTGCCGCGCGCTTACCACTCGGGCGACAGCGGCGAGATCGACTGGATTCTGCGCCGCCTGAAAAAAGAATATCCCGCATCCCGATTGTGCGTGGCGGGTGTCTCCCTCGGCGGCAATGCGCTGCTCAAGTGGCTGGGCGAACAACGCGCCGCGGCAAATTCCGTAATCGATGCGGCGGCCGCCGTTTCCGCGCCCGTCGACCTGATGGCCTCCGGCGAGGCGCTGGGCCGCGGCTTCAACCTGATTTACACCCGCAATTTCCTCGCCACCATGCGGCGCAAAACGCTCGCCAAGCTCGCGCACTTCCCCGAACTGTGCGACCGCGAGCGCATGCTCGCCGCGCGCACGTTGCGTGAATTCGACAATGTCGTCACCGCACCGTTGCACGGCTACCGCGACACCGACGACTACTGGACGCGCGCAAGCTCCAAACCGGTGCTGCGCGAAATCGCCGTGCCGACGCTGATGATCAATGCGCGCAACGATCCGTTTCTGCCCGCGGCTGCGCTCCCGCAGCCGCGTGAATTGTCCCCTGCCATAACGGCCGAATTTCCTCCGACGGGGGGCCACGTCGGCTTTGTCACGGGAGCGTTCCCGGGACGGCTCGACTGGCTCCCGCAGCGGATTTTGGATTTTTTTCACGGCAGCACGACTGTCGCGTGAGATAATTTTATGATGATCAAAACCCTTTCCAACGCATGAACGCCCTGCCCGCCGAAATCTTTAAAGCGTATGACATCCGCGGCATCGTCGGCAAAACGCTGACGCCGCCCATAGTCGCGACGATCGGCCGCGCGATCGGCAGCGAACTCATCGACCGGGGTCGCCGCGAAATCGTCATCGGTCGCGATGGCCGCCTGTCGGGTCCGGAACTTTCCGCCGCGCTCGCCGACGGATTGCGCTCGGCCGGCGTCGACGTTATCGACGTCGGTCAGGTCGCAACGCCGATGCTGTACTTCGCGGCGCATCACTTCGACACTCAATCCGGCGTCATGCTGACCGGCTCGCACAATCCGCCCGATTACAACGGACTCAAAATCGTGCTCGCCGGCGAGACTCTCGCGGGCGACGCGATCCAGGCATTGCGTACGCGCGCCATCGAGGGCCGCCTCGCGAGCGGCGCCGGCGGTTGCCGCCAGGACGACATTTCGCAGCAATACCTTGCGCGCATTACCGGCGATATCAAGCTCGCGCGGCCGCTGAAAATTGCGATCGATTGCGGCAATGGCGTGGCCGGCGCCACTGCGCCCACGCTCTACCGTCGACTCGGCTGCGCGGTGACCGAACTGTTCTGCGAAGTCGACGGCAATTTCCCGAATCACCATCCCGATCCGTCGGTGCCGGAAAATCTCAACGATCTGATCGCCGCGCTGCGCGGCTCCGACGCCGAGATCGGCCTCGCGTTCGACGGCGACGGCGACCGGCTCGGCGTCGTGACGAAACGCGGCGACATTATTTATGCCGACCGCCAGCTCATGCTGTTTGCCGCCGACATGCTGTCGCGCAACCCGGGCGCCACGGTGATTTACGACGTGAAATGCACGCGCAATCTGAAACCGTGGATCGAGCGCCACGGCGGCGCGCCGCTCTTGTGGAAGACCGGCCACTCGTTCATCAAAGCCAAGCTGAAGGAAACCGGTGCGCTGCTCGGCGGTGAAATGAGCGGTCACGTGTTTTTCAAGGAACGCTGGTACGGGTTCGACGACGGCATGTACGCGGGCGCCCGCCTGCTCGAGATCCTGAGCCGCTCGGCCGATCCGGGCGCCACTCTGCAAGCGCTGCCCGATGCCGTCAGCACGCCCGAACTGCAGATCAAGCTCAACGAAGGCGAGAACTACGCTCTCATCGCCCGGTTGCAAAAGACCGCGCGCTTCGACAACGCGAGGGACGTCATCACGATCGACGGCTTGCGCGTCGAATATGCGGATGGCTTCGGTCTGGCCCGTTCATCCAATACCACGCCGGTCATAGTGCTGCGCTTCGAGGCGGACAATGCGGCGGCGCTCAAGCGTATCCAGGAAGAATTCCGGCGCGCGCTGCTCGCCGCCAAACCCGATGCAACACTGCCGTTCTAGCCGGTTACTTCTTGTCGTACAGTATCATCTGGGTGCAGCGGAAAATCGCGATCTTGCGCTCACCCGCAGCGGTGACGACGGCATCCCATACCTGAGTCATGCGCCCGAGATGCACCGGTGTTGCCGTGCACGCGATCTCGCCCTCACGGGCGGTGCCGAGAAAGTTCGACTTCAATTCGATCGTCGTAAACATCCTGGCACCGTCGGGCAAGTGGGCGATCGTGCCGTAACCCGCCATCGTGTCCGCGAGGGCAATCACGGTCGCCGCGTGCAAATAGCCGTTCGGCGCGAGCAGTTCGGGACGCAATTTAATACGTCCCTTGAGCGAACCGTCGCGGACCTCGAGTATCTCTATCCCGACCAATGCCGGGAGGTGGCCGGCACCCTTTGCGTTTAACAGCTCTGGCGTGATCTCCGGCCTGAACATCAAAGCTTCTGTTCAACCCACGCTTTTACCGATTCAAGCGCTTGCGGCAGCTTGGCCGGATCGGTACCGCCCGCCTGCGCCATATCGGCGCGCCCGCCGCCTTTGCCGCCGACCTGCTGGGCGACGAAATTGACGAGCTCGCCGGCCTTGACCTTGGCGGTGAGATCGGCGCTCACGCCGGCAATCAGCGTGACCTTGCCGCCATCGACCGCGGCCAACACCACCGCGCAGGATTTGAGCTTGTCCTTCAATTTGTCCATCGCTTCGCGTAATGCTTTCGAATCGGCGCCGTCGAGCACCGCCGCGAGCACTTTGGAGCCTTTCACTTCCACCGCCTGCGCGGCGATGTCTTCGCCCTGCGACGACGCGAGCTTGGATTTGAGGCG
>CAZEAX010000451.1:0-4173 GCA_964510405.1 uncultured Streptomyces sp.
GAGAAGAGTCTGGCCTGCGCCTGCGTCGTGCTGGAAAAGCAATGAGTTCACCACTGCACATTCCGCAGGGCCCTGTAATGCTCGACGTCGCGGGTATCGAACTCACCGCCGACGATCGCCGGCGTCTCGCCCATCCGCTGGTTGGCGGCGTGATCCTGTTTTCGCGCAACTACGAGTCGCCCGAACAACTTGCCCGGTTGACGGGCGAAATTCACGCCGTGCGGCAACCGCCGCTCCTGATTTGCGTCGATCACGAAGGCGGGCGCGTGCAGCGTTTTCGCGAGGGTTTCACCGTGCTGCCGGCGATGCGCGAGCTGGGGGTGGCGTGGGACGCGGATCCCAAGGTCGCACGCCGGCTTGCCGAAGCTGTCGGTTATGTACTGGCCTCGGAACTGCGCGCGCGGGGGGTCGACTTAAGTTTTACACCCGTGCTCGACGTCGACCACGGCAACAGCAGCGTAATCGGCGACCGCGCATTTCACAGCGATCCTGCCGCAATCGGCGAACTGGGTACGGGGCTCATGCGCGGCCTGCGCCATGGCGGCATGTCGGCGGTGGGCAAACATTTTCCCGGGCACGGCCATGTCAAAGCGGATTCGCACCACGAAATGCCGGTCGACGACCGGCCGTTGCCGGCACTCGAACACTCGGACTTGAAACCGTTCCGGCGGCTGATCGAAAACGGACTGGGCGGGATCATGCCGGCGCATGTTGTGTATCCCGCCGTCGACGACAAGCCCGCGGGATTTTCTGCGATCTGGCTGAAGCAGATACTGCGCCGCCAGTTGGGGTTCAACGGCATGATATTCAGCGACGATTTGTCGATGGAGGGTGCGAGCACCGCGGGCGGGGTGGTCGAGCGCGCGTATGCGGCCGTGCGCGCCGGTTGTGACATGGTGCTCGTATGCAACAAGCCGGAGTCGGCCGACGAACTGCTGTCCAATTTCAATTTCACGATGCCTGCGACGTCGCTGACGCGCCTGGCACGCGTCCACGGCCGCGGCGGTCCGGAGTCGCCGACGCAACTGCAGCACGACCGTTTCTATCTTGACGCCGTTGCCACGGTGCGCGCGATCGGCATCAACAGCGGCGATCTTCCGCTGTACCGCTAGCGGCGGGCAGCGCCGCCGGTCACCGGATGAAGTTTTCGCTCAAGTGCCGTGACTGTCCGCGCCTCGCCGGGTTTCTCGACGACGTGCGCGGCAAACATCCCGATTACCATGCGCGGCCGGTCGCGCCGTTCGGCGACGCGCGCGCGCGGCTCTTGATCGTCGGGCTCGCTCCGGGCATGCACGGCGCCAATCGCAGCGGGCGGCCATTTACGGGCGACTTCGCGGGCATCCTGCTGTACGCGACGCTCCATAAGTACGGTTTTGCCAGCGCGCCTGAGTCCATCAGTGCGGATGACGGGTTAAAACTCAACGACTGCCGCATAACGAATGCCGTGAAATGCCTGCCGCCGCAAAACAAACCCGAATTGGTCGAGGTAAAGGAGTGCAACAAGTACCTGGCGGCCGAACTTGCCGCGATGCCTGAAGACAGTACCGTGCTCGCGCTGGGAACCGTCGCCCATCATGCCGTGCTGATGGCGGTCGGCGTCAGGCCGTCGCAGCTTCCGTTCCGGCACGGTGCGCGCCATGCGTTGCCCGACGGATTCGTGCTGTTCGATAGCTATCATTGCAGCCGCTATAATACGCAGACGCGCCGTCTCACCGCCGCGATGTTCGAAGCCGTGCTCGCCGACATTTCAAAACATCTGCAGCGTGTTTGATCCCGCCGAAGTCATCGCCAATCTGCCGCACCTCCCCGGCGTCTATCGCATGGTGGGCGCATCCGGCGACGCGCTCTATGTAGGCAAAGCCGGTGACCTGAAGAAGCGCGTTTCGTCGTACTTTCAGAAACAATCCGGCGTGTCGCCGCGCATCCGCCTGATGCTCGGCCAGGTCCACGCCATCGAAACAACGGTGACGCGCTCGGAGGCCGAAGCGCTGCTGCTCGAAAACAATCTGATCAAGGCGCTCGCGCCGCGTTACAACATTCTTTTCCGGGACGATAAATCGTACCCGTATCTGGCGCTGACCAGGCATGAATTTCCGCGGCTCGCGTTTCACCGCGGTAGCCTGGATGCGCGCGACCGCTACTTCGGGCCGTTTCCGAATGCCGGCGCCGTGCGCGAGAGCATGCAGCTGTTGCAAAAGGTTTTCCGCCTGCGCACCTGCGCCGACAACGTATACGACAACCGCTCGCGGCCGTGCCTGCTGCACCAGATCCGGCGCTGCACCGCACCGTGCGTCGGGCACATCAGCGCCGCGGACTATGCGGACGACGTGAAGAGCGCGGAGCTTTTTCTGCGCGGCAAGGATGACGAGGCGATGGAGCGCCTGATCGCGCGCATGGAAGCCGCGGCCGGCGAGCAGAGATACGAGCAGGCGGCGATTTTCCGCGACCAGATCGGAGCCTTGCGCCGGGTACGCGAGAAGCAGTTTGTGAGCAGCAACGTGGCGCGTGATGCCGACATCATCGCGGGTGCCGCCGATGGCGAGATCGTCTGCGTCAATCTCGTGATGATCCGCGGCGGCCACCATCTCGGCGACAAGAATTTTTTTCCGCGCAATGCGGCGGGGCGGGAGATGTCGAGCGTCGTCGAGGCGTTCATCAGCCAGCATTACGGCGCCGGCGGCGCACCACCGCTGATTGTCATCGGCAATCCGGTTGACGACGACGGACTCGCGCAATTTCTGACTGATATGTCCGGGCACAAGGTGCAGTTCGTCACGAATCCCGGCGGCGAACGCCGCGTATGGCTCGACATGGCGATGAAGAACGCGCAACTCGGTGCGCAGCAACAGCTCAATCTCCAGGCGAGCCAGGAAGTCCGCCTCACCGCGTTGCAGCAGGCGCTGGGCGCGACCGAGTCGATCCGGCGCATCGAATGTTTCGATATCAGCCACACGATGGGCGAAGCGACCGTGGCGTCCTGCGTGGTTTACGACCAGGCCTCCATGCAGAAAGGCGAATACCGGCGCTTCAATATCGAGGGCATCGAACCCGGCGACGACTACGCGGCGATGCGCGACGTGTTGAGCCGGCGTTACCGGCGCGTCGTGGCGGGTGAGGGCAAGGTCCCGGATCTCGTGCTGATCGACGGCGGCAAAGGCCAGTTGGGTGTGGCTTGCGAAGTGTTCGCGGAACTGGGCTTGTCGGACGTGCAATTGATCGGCGTGGCGAAGGGCGAAGAACGCAAGCCGGGCCTCGAGCAATTGATCATTCCGGGCCGCGCAAACCCGTTACAATTGCCGGGTGAACATCCGGCGCTCCACTTGATACAGCAGATACGCGACGAAGCACATCGCTTCGCAATCCAGGGGCATCGCGCGCGGCGCGGCAAGACGCGCAACACCTCGACGCTGGAAAGCATCGCCGGGGTCGGCGCTAAGCGGCGGCAGAACCTGCTCGCGCGATTCGGCGGACTCAAAGGCCTGATGTCCGCGAGCGTCGACGAGCTTGCGCAGGTCGAAGGCATCAGCCGCGAACTCGCCGCGCGCATTTACGACCAGTTGCACTAAAACATCCACATGCCGCTTAACATTCCGAATCTGCTGACGTGGCTGCGCATCGTGCTGATCCCGCTGTTTGTCGGGATTTTCTACTTCGAAAAAAGCTGGGTGACCCTGCCCAACCAGAATCTCGTCGCCACCATCATCTTCACGCTGGCCGCGGTCACCGACTGGTTCGACGGCTGGCTCGCGCGCAGGCTCAATCAGACTTCCGCGTTCGGCGCCTTCCTTGATCCGGTCGCCGACAAACTGATGGTCGCGGCCGCGCTGATCGTGCTGCTGCAGCTCGGACGCGTCGATGCGATTGTGGTCCTGATCATCATCGGCCGCGAAATCACGATTTCGGCGTTGCGCGAATGGATGGCGCAACTGGGCGAATCGAAAAGCGTTGCCGTATCGTTCGTGGGCAAGATCAAGACCGCATCGCAGATGGTGGCGATCCCGCTGCTGCTGTACGACGATATGCTCGGCGGTTTCGACCCGCACCTCGTCGGCACGTGGCTGATTTACGCGGCCGCGGTCCTGACTCTCGTGTCCATGGCCTATTACCTGAAAATGGCGCTGCCGCAAATCAATAAACGCCTATGAAACAAGGGTCTTTCTTGACCGGCGGGGC
>CAZEAX010000452.1:0-4148 GCA_964510405.1 uncultured Streptomyces sp.
CGCATGTTGCGCGCTGCCCCTGGTGGAAAACGACAGCAGCGCGACGCGCGGTTCTTCGTGCAGCAGCGCCCGGCAGGTTGCTGCCGAAGCAAGCGCAATGTCCGCGAGGGTTTCCGCATCGGGCTCCACGTTGACCGCGCAATCCGCATAGATGAAGTTGCGCGCAGGCGCGCCGTCGCGGCCGGGCACGACCATCAGGAAAAAGCTCGACGGCATGCGCATGCCCGGCGCCAGCCCCACCGTCAGCAGCCCCGCCTCGATCACGCGCCCGGTGGTGTTCGCAACGCCGGCGATCATCGCGTCGGCGTCCCCGGCCTTGACCATCATGCCGGCGTGAAACAGCGGTTTGCGCACGAGCCGCGCCGCGACTTTGGGATTCGCGTCCGGGCGGCTCGCCGCATAGAGGGCGGCGTACGCGTCCAGCCGTGCGCTGTCCTGCGGATCGAGCGTGACGAGACCTTCGAGCGGCACCCGTGCGCGCGCTGCCGCGGCGTCAATCTCCGCGCGCGTGCCAAGCAGAACCGGCAACGCGATGCCGTCGTCTTTCAACCGCCGCGCGGCGGCCACGATGCGCTCGTCGTTGCCCTCCGGAAAAACCAGTCGCCTGACGGAGGCGCGCGCCTGCGCGATGCATGCGTCGACGATGTCGCTCATTTCCGGGGTACGCAGTTACCGTTCGTCGGGCAGATCGGGCAACACGAGCGGAATGCCGTGCACGGCTTTTTCCATCAGCAGCATGCCCGCGTGCGGCCGCCCGATCTCGGCCGCCGCATACAGAAACTCGAAGACTTCGTCGGCGCGGTTCGCCTCCACCAGCGCCTGCACCACTTCGCGCTCCGCATACAGCGAAACGCCGCGCCGCCGCTTGCTGCTCTGCCCGACGCCGCGCGCGTGATGGACCTGCGCGCTGATGACGCCCAGCTCGCGCAGTTGCTCGATCAGTTCGAGCCCGCGCCCGGCCGGCATGATGCAGGTGATGACCTTGTGCGCCGCCCTCGCCGTCATGCTTTCACTCGCCGATGTAGCGCGCCACCACTTCGGGCGGCACATAGGTTGCCATCTTCTCGACCGCCGTCATGTACAAAATGCCCATGCCGGGCGTATCGATCTTGGCCGCGGCATGCATCGCTTCGAACACGCGGTCGGCCTGCTCGCTGGGCACGACGATATGGATCATTTCCTTTTCCGCGCTGATGGTGATGCCCAGCACGCCGAGATGGCGCTGGCGCACGCCGGTGCCGCGCGCGTAATAAATTGTCGCGCCGTGGGCGCCCGCGCGCATCGCGGCATCGACCACCGTGTCCGCGGCGCCGCGCTGCACGATGCACGTAATCAGCACCGCATCGGTCAGGACCACGATGCCCTGCTGGGTCATGCTGCCACCTCCTCGGCCTGCCGGCGCGCGTGGCTGCTCGCGATCGTCAGCCTTATCCACAATCCGACTGCGAGCACGCTGATCACGGGCCCGACGGAGGCGAGCGCAAGAATGCCGAAACCTTCGATCGAGTGCATCGTCTGGCCGATACCCAGACCCATCGCCAATACGAGTGGAACCGTCACCGGCCCCGTCGTCACACCGGCCGCGTCCCACGCCAGATTGACGTAGATTTCGTCCGCCAAAACCGTGAGGACCAGCGCGACCGTGTAAGCGGGCAGCAACAGGTTTGCGATCGGCAGGTCGAATATGACCTTGATGACGCCGGCGGCGGTGCCGATGGCAACACCGGCGGCGACCGCGCGCATCAGCACATTGCGCGGAAACGCGCCGTCGGTCAGGTTCTGCACCGTCGTGCCCATCGCGTTCAACGCGGGCTCGGCAACGGTCGCGCCGAATCCCAGGACCGCGCCGAAGCCGATCACGATCGCCAGCCCCATTTCATACGGATACAGCGGCGAGCCGCGCACCGTCGCGAACTCGGCAAACGCCGCCGGCAGCAGGCTGCCCGCGGCGTTGCCGAGGTGCGAGAGCCCGTAAGTAAGACCCAGGTTGAAAAACAGCATGCCCGCCACGCACAGCGCGATGCCGTAAGCGATGACCGCGCGGTTCGCGACCGGCTCTTTCAGCAGCACGCGTTGAACCAGCCATAACAGCAACGTGAGCGGCACGATCGCGCGCAACGCCGCGATGACGTCGGCCGCGGGCGTCTGGTCGTACCACGGAATGCTTGCCGCCATGACGACCGGCTGCACGTCATTCAATGGCACAGCCAGCGCCAGCAGCATCACCGCGCAAGCGGGAAACATCGACGCCAGCGTGACGATGCCGAATCCGGACAGCGCATTGTCCTCGCGGCCGGCGGCGGCGGTGACCCCGATGCCGAGCGCCAGCACGATAGGCACCGTGACCGGGCCCGTCGTTATCGCGCCGCAATCCCATGCGAGCGCGATGACAGGCGCCAGGTGCGGCTGGCTCGCGAAGTACGCGGTCAATCCAAGGCACGGGGGCAAAATGACGACGATCAGCGATTTCAACCGCCAGTTCATGACCATGCGCAGGATGCCGAGCATGACCGCGCATCCCACGCTTAACCCGACCGCCGCCACCAGCGCGCCGCCGTGATGATTGAGCAGCGAGTACAGGGCCGGTGCGCGCTGCGGATCGGTCAGGCTGCCCGCGCTTTTGAGCGCGCCGATCGCCGGCTCGGCAAAGGTCGTCGCCGCGCCGAGGAGAAATGCCACGCCCAGGATCACCGGCCACGTCGAACGGCTCGGCAGATTGAAGCCGATGTTTTCGCTGAACGGCATCAGCCCGTGGTGCGCGCCTTCGATGAACAGCATGAGGCCGACGATGACTGCGAGTATCCCGAGCGTGGCGGAGCGAGCGCCCTCGACGGCCGAATTCAGGACGAGCGCGTCAAAGACGGCGAGAAACAATGCGAGCGGCACCACGCACTTGAATTGCTCGATGAAACGCACGCTCACGTAAGGCGCGAGCACGCGGTAGACGTCTTTCGCGCGCAGCGGCTGGCGCCGGCGCGCCGGCTCGTGCTCGGCGGCGACCACTTCGTTGAAACTGATCGCGTGCTGGCGCGCGCGCACCGCACCCAGATATTCGCCGTAGCGGATGGTTTTTTTCATGTTGATATACGAAGAAACGCCGGCCGCCTCCCCGGCGCCGCGACGCTACTGCAATCGAAGGCTGCGCTGCTCTGAACGGAATATCGTCGTCCGCCCTAGAATGGAATGTCGTCGTCCATATCGTCGAACGAGGCGCCGCCGCCCTTCTTCGCGGCAGGCTTGCCGCCGCCGGCCGGCGCTGCGCCCGCCGCCTTCGGCTCACCGCGCGACATCGTGTCGGAACCGCCGGCGCGCGAGCCGAGCATCTGCATGCGGTCGGCGACAATCTCGGTCGTATAACGGTCATGGCCTTCCTTGTCCTGCCACTTGCGCGTCTGCAGCCGGCCCTCGATGTAGACCTGGGAGCCCTTCTTCAGGTATTCGCCGCAGATTTCCGCGAGCTTGGCGAACGTGGAAATGCGGTGCCATTCCGTGCGCTCCTGCTGCTCGCCGCTTTTGTCTTTCCATTTATCGGTGGTCGCCACGCTGAAATTGCACACGGCGCCCCCGTCGGGCAGAAAGCGCGATTCGGGGTCCTTGCCGAGATTGCCCACCAAAATCACTTTATTTACTGATGCCATAACGGCCTCCTAGGTCAAATCTTCGATCAATCGTAACACGACGCGTTCGTCATATCCTTTCGCGTCGACTTTCAGATAAGCGGTACGCTCCGCAGTCGCCAGTTGCACCTCGCGGACACCCGGCTGCGCGCGCAGCCGCGCCAGCAGCGAGCCGGCCTGCGCGGTGTCCAGCGCCGGTATGGTGTAGGCCCGGGTCTGCATCCGGACCGGCGCCCGCATGCCCGCGGCCAGCACGACCCACGCAAGGAGCAAAACGGCGTCGAACACGAAGACGCCGCGAGGGCCGAAATGCTGGTACAGGAAGCCGCCGCAGGCGGCGCCGATGAAAGTGCCGAGAAACTGCACGCTGCTGTAGACGCCGATCGCCGTGCCCTTGGCGCCGGGCGGCGCGAGCTTCGAGGTCAACGACGGCAGCATCGCTTCGAGCACGTTGAACGCGGTAAAGAACATCAGCAGAAACGCGCTGATCGGCCCGACGCCGCCGAGCAGCCACGGCAGCGTCAGCTGCCC
>CAZEAX010000453.1:0-4145 GCA_964510405.1 uncultured Streptomyces sp.
AGTTTTGGCCCATGGCGTTGTCGAAAGTCCCTTGCTTAGAATGACTAAGCCGCAGGCCTTTCTTCTAGCCCTGAGCCAAAATCGTGACAGCGCATCACGCGTTTCATTATGTTAGGCACTCTTAGATCATGTTCAGTCAAACTTTCAGACGCTTGATCGCGAAAATCGCCGTGGCGGCCGTCATGTTCGCCCAGCTTGCGATCGCCGCTTATGCGTGCCCGACCATCGACGGTCCGGCCGGTGTGATCGCGGCTGCGGCGAGCGCGGAAGCGATGCAAGCGGCGATGCCCGGCTGCGATATGCGCAGCAGCAACAGCAATCCGAATCTTTGCCTGCAACACTGCCAGGCCGGCGATCAGGCAGTGCAGACGCTGCCGCCGGTCGCGGTCCCCGCGTTTGCCGCGGTGTCGACGTTGACGATATTCGAACCCGTGGTAGCGCAGGCCGCGCCCGGCATTGCGTTGTTATCCGCGTGGCCTCACCACGCGACTTCGCCGCCCCCGCTCATCCGCTTCGGCGTGCTGCGCATTTGATCTCTCCGCAAGTCCTGTAGCGTCCGCGGCGCGCGTGTTGCGCGTGCGGAATCTGGATTTGACCGGGAGATTTTAATGCCGATATTTTCTTGTGCGCGCGGTATTCGCGCGCGTTTGTCGCTGCCGCTATTCGCGTGGGTTGGAATTGCAGTTGCTGGCTCGGCGGCGACCGCCGCGCTACCCGCGCACGCACAATTCGCACTGAGCCTCGCAGACGCGCAGCGCATAGCTGTCGAGCGTTCGCGCCAGATCGTAGCGCAGGATTGGTCGATAACCGCGTTGAAGGAAATGGGTGCCGCCGCCGGCCAGCTGCCCGACCCGGTCTTGAAGTTGGGCGTCGACAATCTGCCAGTCGACGGCGCCGACCGCTACAGCATAGGCCGCGATTTCATGACCATGCGCCGCATCGGCGTGATGCAGGAAATCACGCGCGGCGACAAGCGCAAGCTGAAGACCGAGCGCTTCGAGCGCGAAGCGGACCGCGCGGCCGCCGAAAAATCCGTAGCCGTGGCCGTGCTGCATAAAGACACGGCGCTCGCGTGGCTCGACCGTTATTACCTCGAGCGCATGCGCGCGGTCGTGGCGACCCAGGCGCAGGAAGCGAACCTGGAAATCGAGGCCGCCGAGGGCGCGTACCGCGCGGGCCGCGGCAGCCAGGTCGACATCTATTCCGCGCGTGCGGCACGGGTCGCGCTCGATGACCGGCTGTCCGAGCTCGACCGCCGCATTCGCAACGCACGCACGATGCTCGCGCGCTGGGTCGGCGAAGCGGGCGAGGCACCCCTGACGGGCAGCCCGGACCTCACGAAGGTCGCGCTCGCCCATCACACGCTCGAACACGACATCGAAAGTCACCCGGAAATCGCGCTGCTCGCGCGCCAGGTCGCGGTCGCCCAGACCGAGACGCAGCTCGCCCGTGCCAACAAGCAGGCCGACTGGAGCGTCGAGCTCGCGTACCAGGAGCGCGGCTCGGCGTTCTCGAACATGGTGTCGGTCGGCGTATCGATCCCGCTGCAGTGGGATCAGAAGAACCGCCAGGACCGCGATGTGGCGGCGAAGGTCGCGCTGACCGAGCGCGCGCAAGCCCAGCAGGAAGACATGGTGCGCGCCCACGTCGCCGAAGTGCGCACGATGCTCAATGAATGGGAAAACGGCCGCGAGCGGGTTGCGCGTTACGAGCGCGAGCTCGTGCCGCTGGCGAAATATCGCACCGACGCAGCACTCGCCGCTTATCGCGGCGGCAAAAGCGACCTCGCCACGGTGCTGGCGGCCCGCCGCAACGAGATCGACGTGCGCACGCAAACGCTGCAGCTCGAAATGGACACCGCGCGCATCTGGGCGCAACTGAACTTTCTGGCGCCCGATGGCGAACACGCACCGGCGGCAGGCGATCACGCCAAAGCGAAGGAACTCCAATGAATGCGCGCACGTTGATCATTTCGATTGCAGTCGCAGGCATTGCGGCTGCCGGCGGTTACGGCGCCTATCGTCTGGGCATGGATCGCGGCGTGCAGAACGTTCGGCCCGAAGCCGCTGCGCCTGCGACGAGCGCGCAGAATGCGGCGAACGTCGATCCGGCCGCCGGGAGGAAGGTTCTGTATTGGCACGACCCGATGGTGCCGGGCCAGAAATTCGACAAGCCCGGCAAGTCGCCTTTCATGGATATGGAACTCGTGCCTGTGTATGCCGACGACTCCGGCGACGGCGGCAACGTGACGATCAGCCCTCGCATGCAGCAGAACCTCGGCGTGCGTACCGCGGAAGTTACGACTGCCACGCTCACGCAAAAGCTCGAAGCGGCCGGCAGCGTGGCGTACAACGATCGCGATGTCGCGTTGGTGACGGCGCGCGTCGGCGGTTTCGTGGAGCGCCTGCACGTGCGCGCGCCGCTCGATCCGGTGCGCAAAGGCCAGCCCCTGGTTGAAATCTACATTCCTGACTGGATCGCTGCGCAGGAAGAATATCTGTCGGTGAAGCGCATGCAGGGCCAGAGCACAGAAGGTTTACTCGCGGCGGCGCGCCAGCGCATGCTGCTGGTCGGCATGAGCGAAGAGCAGGTGCGCGCGGTCGAAGCCGGCAACAAAGTGCAGCCGCGTTTCACGCTGACCGCGCCGATCGGCGGCGTGATCGCGGAACTCGGCGTGCGCGAAGGCATGACGGTCGCGGCGGGTACGATGCTTTTCCGCATCAACGGTCTCGGCTCGGTGTGGGTCTACGCGGAAATTCCGGAAAGCCGCGCGGCGTTATTGCGTTTGGGCAGCAGCGTCGAGACGCGCGCGCCCGCGCTGCCCGATAAGATATTCAAGGGCCGCGTCGCCGCGATTCTGCCCGAAGTGAATCCGGCGACGCGCACGCTTAAAGCGCGCATCGAAGTCGCCAATGCGGGCGGCCTGTTGACCCCCGGCATGTTCGCGAGCGTCGATTTCACGCCGTCGACCAGGAGTGCAGCCTTGGTCGTGCCGAGCGAAGCGGTGATCCAGACCGGCCAGCGCCGGTTGGTGATCGTGCAGCTCGACGACGGAAAATTCCAGCCGACCGATGTCGAAACGGGTATTGAAGCCAACGGGCAGACCGAAATCCGCAAAGGCCTGACGGCTGGACAGAAAGTCGTCATATCGAGCCAGTTCCTGATCGATTCCGAATCGAGCTTGAAGGGCACGACTTCGCGCATGACGGAAGTGCCGGCGGCGATGGATGCGCCGGCCGGGAAAACCTCGCACGGCGCGCACAAATGATCGCGGCGCTCATCCGCTGGTCTATCGCCAGCCGCTTTCTGGTGCTGCTGGCGACGCTGATGCTGTCGGCATGGGGCGTGTGGTCGCTTTCCAGAACGCCGCTCGACGCGATTCCCGATTTGTCCGACGTGCAGGTCATCATCCGCACTACGTATCCGGGACAAGCGCCGCAGATCGTCGAAAACCAGATCACGTATCCGCTCACTACGACGATGCTGTCCGTGCCGGGTGCCAAAACGGTACGCGGGTATTCTTTTTTCGGCGATTCGTTCGTTTACATATTGTTCGAAGACGGGACCGACCCGTACTGGGCGCGCTCGCGCGTGCTCGAGTACCTGAACCAGGTGCAGTCGCGCCTGCCCGCGCAGGCGAAAACATCCCTCGGCCCGGATGCGACGGGTGTGGGCTGGGTCTACGAGTATGCGCTCGTCGACCGCAGCGGCAAGCTGGACCTCTCCCAGTTGCGCACCTTGCAGGACTGGTTTCTCAAGTACGAATTGAAAACGGTGGCGAACGTCTCGGAAGTCGCGAGCGTCGGCGGCATGGTGCGTCAATACCAGATCGTGCTCGATCCCGACAAGCTGCGTTCCTACAACATCACGCACGCGAAAGTGATCGACGCGGTGCAGAAAGCGAACCAGGAGTCCGGCGGCTCGGTGCTCGAACTCGGCGAGGCCGAGTACATGGTGCGCGCGTCGGGCTATCTGCAATCGCTCGACGATTTCCGCAAGATTCCCCTGTCGACGACGAATGCCGGCATCGCGGTGCGCCTGGGCGACGTTGCGCGCATCCAGGCGGGTCCGGAAATGCGGCGGGGCGTGGCCGAACTCGATGGTGAGGGCGACGCACTGGGCGTTAATGAGGCCGTGGGTGGTAT
>CAZEAX010000454.1:0-4140 GCA_964510405.1 uncultured Streptomyces sp.
GACAGGTGCCCAAGCGGATGAATACGCTGGTCATGCGTTAATCGCGGCTGTTACGCATAAAAAACGGCGACCTGCGGGTCGCCGTTTTTATTTGCGGTGGTTCGGTTATTTGACGGGCGCTTTTTTGCCGTTTGCCCATTCGGCGAGGATTTTCCATTCCGGCACGTCTTTGCTCTCGAATTGTCTGCCGCCCGAATGATAGGCATTGCCGCCCGCTTCGAGCGCAAGCGGCTGCAGCAGCAGGCGGCTCTTCATCGGTTCGCCGGGCACCACGAGGCTGGAAGCCGACGCGAAATTCTTGCGCGACTGTTCTTCGTCCCAGAATTTGGCTCCGGGCGGCAGCTTTTCCAGGTGGAACGCGTTGTTGTTTTCCGAATGGCACACATAGCAGCGCACGTGCTCGGGCCGTTTCTTGAGGAATATCGGCTCGACGCTGGCCTTGAAGTAGCCGTAATCGAGAGTGGTGTCCGCGGCGGCGGGCAGGGCGTGCAGCGTGATTGCGGCAGCCACGGCGATGATCGAACGGCGCATTAACATGTTGCTCCTCCATTGGAGCTGGCGGTTGGCCAGCGTGGTTTCTTGTGAGCATAGTTTTAGCATAGGGACGGGGCCGTAGCAATATCGAAAACGACAACGGCCATTGGTGCGTTGCATCAGCCGCGCGAATGATCGTGGTAAAGTTCATGCGCCAAACGGAGGAACCGCGATGACCCGCAGCAGCGCAACGCCTACAGCCAGAGCACCGCTTTTGCGCGAGCGCGTGAGCGACGAAGAATGGCAATTGCGCTGCCAGCTCGCGGCCGCGCACCGGCTGATCGCCCATTTCGTGTTCGTCGACATGACGTACAACCACATTTCCGCACGCGTGCCGTGCGAATCCAACCACTTTCTCGTCAAGGCCGACAACGTGTTCATGGAGCAGGTCACGGCGTCCAACCTCGTAAAATACGATGTCGACGGCAGGCAGGTGATGGAATCCGCGTACAAGGCGAGCCCGGCCGCGTACAACCTGCATGCCGCGGTGATGAAGGCGCGCCCCGACATCATGGCGGCGGTGCATACGCATTCGCCCGCGAACCTTGCGGTGTCCGCGCAAAAGTGCGGCCTTATGCCGATCACGCAACAGGCGATGCGCTTTTACAACCGCATTGCGTACTATGCGAACGAAGTCGACGACACGACCGCGGAAGGCTCGCGTCACCTTGCGCGCGAGCTCGGCGACAAATGGGTGATGATCCTCGAGAACCACGGCGCGTTCGTCTGCGGCACCACGCTGCCGGAGGCATATATCTTTCATCATTTCTTCGAGCTTGCATGCCGCGCGCAGATCGGCGCGCTGGCCGGCGGCACACCGGTGATAATACCGACCCCCGAAGTGTGCGCTGAGCGCGTGAAGAAATTCGGGCGCATGGGGCAGTACGACGCGAAGAGCCGCGACTGGGTCGCGAGCATGGCGCTGGTGGAAAAACATTATCCGGACTACAAAGAGTGAATGCGATTTTTGCGCGCAGCGCTATTCCCATCCTCCCCTTCAAGGGGAGGACTGAGGTGGGGATGGGGCATAAATTGCGCGCAGTAAACCCATCCCCATCCCGGCCTTCCCCTTGAAGGGGAAGGTGAAAGACTTTTGATTGGAATAATTTCATGACCCGCGAATCCGCCATTTCACGCGCCACGCGTCATTTCGACGACGGCGAGTTCATCGCCGACCTGGCGCGCCGAGTTGCGTACCGCACCGAAAGCCAGGTCCCGGAGAGCCGGCCGCATTTGGGCGAATATCTCGCGCAGGAACTGGCGCCCGCGTTCGAGCGCATCGGCTTCAAGGTCGAGATTTTCGAAAATCCGGTCGCTGCCGGCGGGCCGCTGCTGCTCGCGGAGCGCATCGAGGATCCGGCTCTGCCGACGGTTCTCTCGTACGGGCATGGCGACGTGATACGCGGGCTTGCGGACCAATGGCGCGCGGGACTGTCGCCGTGGGAACTCAAGCAGGAAGGCGGCCGTTATTACGGCCGTGGCTCGGCGGACAACAAGGCGCAGCATTCGATCAACATGGCGGCGCTCGCGACCGTGATCGCCGAGCGCGGCAAGCTCGGCTTCAATGCGAAATTCCTGGTCGAAACGGGTGAGGAAGTCGGATCACCCGGATTGCAGGAAATCTGCGCGCGCGAAAGCGCGCGGCTCAAGGCCGACGTGCTGATCGCGTCGGACGGACCGCGTCTTTCGGCAAAACGGCCGACGGTCTATCTCGGCTCGCGCGGCGCGGTCAACATGGATTTCACCGTCGATTTGCGCGAAGGCGCGCACCATTCGGGCAACTGGGGCGGACTGCTGGCCAATCCCGGCGTGGTGCTCGCGCACGCGCTCGCGAGCATCGTCACGCGCGAAGGCAAGGTGCTGGTGCCGGATATTCTGCCGCCGGGCATTCCCGATTCGGTGAAGAAGGCGCTTGCCGATTGCGCGGTCGAGCCCGGCGCGGACGAACCGGCGGTCGACGACTGGTGGGGCGAGCCCGGTTTCACGCGCGCCGAAAAAGTTTTCGGCTGGCATACGTTCGAGGTGCTCGCGTTCAGGACCGGCAATCCCGACAATCCGGTCAACGCGATTCCGGGGCGCGCAACCGCGCATTGCCAGATCCGTTTCGTCGCCGGCACCGATCCGTATTCGTTCGTGCCCGCACTGCGCAAACACCTCGATGCGCATGGCTTCGGGCGGGTGAAGGTCGAACAGGCGAAGAAGGGGTTCTTCCACGCGACGCGGCTCGATCCCGATCATCCGTGGGTGCATTGGGCGGCGGAGTCGATCGCGCGCACGACCGGCGCGAAACCCGCGATATTGCCGAATGTCGGAGGCTCGCTGCCGAACGAATGCTTTGCCGACACGCTCGGCCTGCCGACGATCTGGGTGCCGCATTCGTATGCCGGTTGCTCGCAGCACGCGCCGGACGAGCACGTGCTCGCGCCGATATTGCGCGAGGGACTCCAGATGATGACCGGTCTTTACTGGGACCTGGCCGAGAAGGGCGTGCCCGCGCGACAAGTTGACGCAGGACAAGACGGGGACGTGCGGGCGTGACTTTGACCGCTCAACAGAAGTAAAATCGCGGCAGCAAAACCATAAAACAAGGGAGTAGGCAATGAATACGCGTAGATCATTATTTCATCCTGTCGCCGTGGTGATGGCGGCGGCCTGCTTCACCACGCCGGGCGTATGGGCGGCGGAGTCGGCATTTCCGGTAGAACCGGGCTCGACGTTCGGGCAGTCGGGACAGACGGCGCAACCGATGCAACCCACTGCGCCGAGCGTGAACAACGAACGGTACAAGACGCTGCGCGCGCAATGCGAGAAAGATGTTCCCATGGGCAAGGCGAACGGCGATATTTGCGTTGAAGCCGCGGCGATACTGACCGGCAACGATCTGCCCGACGAGTTTCGCGAAGTGAAGGAAGACCAGCGCATCAAGATCGCGTTGCGTCTGCTCGAGCGCGGGGTCGACAGCAGCAACCTGGCGCGCGCCCGCGCATTCGACTATTACGACCGCATCGGATTTCTCGGCATCAGCGCGTATGCCGACCCGTACCGCGCCAGGGAACTCATGGCCATGATGGTCGAAAGCGGCTATCCCGGCGGCACCCTGCGCAAGATACGCTCGCAGACGACGATACTCTCGTTTGGCGCGTCGGAAGCCGAGAAGCGCGCAGGCTGCGCCGAGGCCAAGAAAATTCTCGCCGGCGGCAAGCTCGACGCCGACAGCGAGGGGATCGCCAGGGAAATCGTCGGTTCCGGGATCTGCACCGGTTACGACCAAGTGCCGAAATAACTGTCGCCGGTCTTTTTATGCGAAACGGCCATCGAGCGATGGCCGTTTGCGTTTGTGCAATGATAAATTATTCAAACGGTGACCACCATGAGCGTTCTGCAGCCCGGCCTCAAAGGCTCCGTCGAAATCGTCGTCGGTGAAGAACACACCGCGCCGCACGTCGGCAGCGGGCGCGTGCGCGTGCTGGCGACGCCGGTGATGGTGAACTTGATGGAAGCCGCGGCGCTGCAGGCGGTCGAAGGTTTGTTGCCGGCGGGGCATCAGACGGTCGGCACGCATCTCGACATCACCCACACCGCAGCGACGCCGGTCGGCATGCGCGT
>CAZEAX010000455.1:0-4124 GCA_964510405.1 uncultured Streptomyces sp.
GGCGAGAACGGGAACGCCATGTTGCCGCTCTTGCACAGCCGTCCCGGGAAATCGACTTTCGGCACGACCACGCGCGCAATCGCGAGCACCGCCCTCGCGTCTTCCTCGTCGGGCGCGACGACCTCGACGACGATGCCGAGCTCGTGCGACAGCGTCTTTTTTACCGGTTCGGCCGCGCCCATCACCCCGTCTTTGCCGTATACGTGGAACACCAGGTGATATTTCTCCGGCGAGACGCCGAAGTTCGCGGCGCGTGTCGCGACGTCGTCCTTGACGGATTGCAGGTAGGAGTCGATCTGGCCGATCAGGATCGGGTCGCGCGTGCCGCAGATGGTGATCGCCCGATAGCCGATGAATTCGGCGCCTTCGAGTTTGATGTCGTACTCGCGCGCGCGCCACTGCATGCCGCTCACGCGCACGGCGCGGTCGGACACGGCGGTGAATTCGCAGTGGGTGGCGTCGAGCAGTCCGCCCGGCTCTTCGTGTATCGTCGGGCTCGCGTTTTCGTGCAGGCCGTGGGTGGCGACCGACAGCGGCGTGCAGCGGCGCGCGGGATTCGCGGGCTCGACTTCGAGATAATCGCCGCGCACGGTCGCGATCAGGCAGTCGTGGCCCTTCGGAGTCGCCGAGGCCGTGCCGCATTCGAGCATCTTGCCCGAGTACCACGACGGTGCGGCCGCCATGCCGCGGCTCATCGCGCAACCGGCCCACGACGCGGCATCGCTCGCCCGCGCGGCGAGCACCACGTCCGCGCCGCCGTCGAGCGCCTGCATGAAAGGCTCGGCGCCCATCATGCCGACGATGCGCGACGAGCGTTCCACGATCGCTTCGGTCAATGCCGGCACGTTGCGCAGTGCGGATACGCGTCCCGCCTTGAGCCATGCGCCGACGTCGGCCTTGGTCTGATCGGAGTGAATCAGCGCAAGGCGGAAATTCAGTTTTTCCTCGCGCGCGATCTCGCGCGCGAGCGCGGCGACCTCCTGCAGATGCGGTTCGGCGCCGGCGCCGCCGCAGGTGCCGATGACGACGGGGGTCTTGCGCGGCACCCCGGCCATCAGCATCAGGCGCAGGTCGCGCTTCATCGCCTTGCGCGAGTTCAGGCATTCGCCCGAACCGAGATAGAAGGCGCCGGGATCGGTGCTGCCGCCGTCGACGCCGATGAAATGCGGCCGGCGTTCGAGCGCGCGCGCGAGCGAAGCCTCCGGAAATCCGTAGCCCAGGATGCTGCTGACGGACAGCAGCCGGCATTCGCTGGCGGGTTCTGACATCGCGGGTTCCTCTTCCGGTGGGGGCGGACGGCAGCGCCGCCCGCAGGTGTTTCGGCAATTATCGGCCGGCGCTGCTTATGCTGGCAAAGACTATGTTTAAATAGCATTATGCGTTCAAAACATAACCTGCGATGACGCTCCAGCAGCTCAAATACCTGTGCGAGATCGTCGACCGCGGCATGAACATCTCGGCCGCGGCGCAGGCGCTGCACACGTCCCAGCCGGGCATGAGCCGGCAGATCCAGGCGCTCGAGCGCGAGCTCGGCGTCACGATATTTCTGCGCGGCAAGCGCCGCATCCTGGGGCTCACGGAAACCGGCGCGCAGGTCCGCGAGATCGCGCGCAAGGTGCTGCGCACTACCGACGGCCTGCGCCACATCGGGCGCGATTTTTCGGCGCTCGATACGGGCACACTTACGGTCACCACTTCGCACACGCACGCGCGCTATATCCTGCCCGGCATCATCCAGGCGTTCAGCCGCAAGTATCCGAAAGTGCGCATCACGCTGCGCCAGGGCAATCCCGTGCAGGTCGCGCAGCTCGTGAGCGCCGGCAAGGCCGACCTCTCGATCTGCTCGAAGCCCGCGCATGAAGTGCCGGGCCTGGCGCTGATCCCGTGCTACGACCAGCACAAGATCGTGCTTGCGCCGGCGCGCCATCCGCTGCTGCGCATGAGCCATCTCACGATCAAGGCGCTCGCGCGCTATCCGCTTATCACCTACGACAGCGAGTTTCCGACCTATGCACAGGTGATGAAAGCGTTTGCGGCCGCCGACTGCGAACCCAACGTGATCCTGAGCGCAACGGACGTGGACGTGATGAAGGAGTACGTCAAGCGCGGGCTGGGGGTCGCGATCGTGGCGGCGCTCGCTTACAACGCGAAGGAAGACCGGCAGCTGCGCGCAATCGATGCGCGGCATCTGTTCGAATCGAACAAGATCTACGTCGGCGTGCAGAAGCACACTTACGTGCGCGGTTACGCGCTCGAGTTCGTCCGGCTCTTCGCGCCGAAAATTACGCGCGAGACCATCGAGCGGGCGGTGTCCGCCGAGTGACCCCGCGGGCCGTCAGTTGCCAATTCGCCGCGCTTAATGCATAAAGCACAATTCCCCAACCCGAAACGTCCACGTTCATGCCCATTGCGCGCGTAGCCCCCGATCTCGAAATGCATTACCTGGTCGACGACTTCACCGACCCGTGGAAAAAGGCCGAGACGATATTGATGATCCACGGCAACGCCGAGCGCGGCCTTGCATGGTACGGCTGGGTGCCGCATCTCGCGCGCGAGTTTCGCGTGGTGCGTCCCGACACGCGCGGCTTCGGCGAATCGACGGTGATGCCGCGCGACTTCCCGTGGACGATCGACCTCGTCGTCGACGACTATCTTGCGCTCATGAAGCAGCTCGGCATCGAGCGCTTCCATTTGATCGCGGCGAAACTGGGCGGCACGATTGCGCGCCACTTCGCCGCGCGCTGTCCGGACAAAGTGCAGACGCTGACGGTCGTCGGCACGCCGCCGCCGAACTGGGACCGCATGGGCGCGAAAGCCGCGCACGCGACCGACGAACTCGAAAAGCTCGGCGTCGAAGCGTGGGCGCGCAAGAACATGGGCAAGCGCCTGGGCAGCAAATTTCCGGCGGAAGGCGTCGAGTACTGGACCCGGCTCATGGGCAGGACCGCCGCGTCGACGATGATCGGGTTCGGCGAAACGCTTCCATATACCGACATCACGGCCGACCTGCCGCGCATCCAGTGCCCGACGCTCGTGATGACGACGGAGGCGAGCGCGCTGGGCTCGGTCGAATCGACGCGCGCGTGGCAGAAGATGATCCCGAACTCGGAACTGCGCGTGATCCCGGGCGATTCCTATCACGTCGCGGCGACCGACGCCGACCGCTGCGCCGAAGAGACGCTGCAGTTTATTTTGAAACATGCTGAAAAAGCGGTGATTCAGTGATTAAGGGATGGGTGATTAAGTTGTTCAATCACAGAATCGCTCAATCACCCAATCGCTCAGTCGCAAAAGCGTTGACGGCGGTTCTATTCACAATGCTTGCTCTGGTCTCGGCCGCGCAAACATTCCCCCAAAAGCCCATCCGCATCATCGTGCCGTTTCCGCCCGGCGGCCCGAGCGACATGCAGGCGCGCTTGATCGGCATCGAGCTCACCAAGGCATGGGGCCAGACGTCGGTCATCGACAACCGCAGCGGCGGAGCCGGCATCATAGGCACCGAGCTCGCGGCGCACGCGGACGCCGACGGCCACACATTGCTCCTGATGTCGGCGAGCAATGCCGTGCAGCCGGGCCTCTATCCGAAACTGCCGTTCGATCTCATGCGCGATTTTGCGTTTATCACGCCGGTCACGACGGGGCCCGGCATCGTCGTCGTGAACATGGCGCTGCCGGTGCGCAGCGTGACGGAATTTATTTCGTACGCGCGCGCGCGGCCCGGCAAGCTGTCGTTCGGTTCGGCCGGCAACGGCGCGCCGAGCCATCTCGCGGTCGAATTGCTTAAAGCGATGGCGCAGATCGACGTCGTGCATATCCCGTACAAGGGCATGGCGCCGGCGCTGACCGACGTGATCGGCGGCCAGATCCAGTTCAGCATACCGACGATCGCGGCCGGGCTGCCGCTCATGCGCGCGGGCAAATTGCGCGCGCTCGCGGTGACGGGCGCGCAGCGCTCGCCGGCGGAACCGTCGCTGCCGACGGTCGCGGAGTCCGGCGTGTCCGGTTACCAGGCGTCGAACTGGTACGGCGTCGCCGCACCGGTGAAAACGCCGCGCGCCATCATCGATAAATTGAACCGCGAGATCGCGCGCATCATGGCCGCACCCGACGTGCGCGACAAGCTC
>CAZEAX010000456.1:0-4119 GCA_964510405.1 uncultured Streptomyces sp.
TAGTTAACCGCAGTTACGCGCTGCTGATGAAAGGCGATTACCTGCGCGGTTGGACCGCATATGAGCAGCGTTTCCGCAGCGGCGGCCAGGTTGCGCGTAATTTTCCCTACCCATCGTGGCAGGGCGAACCTCTCGCGGGCAAGCGCCTGCTTATTTATGCCGAACAGGGGCTTGGCGACGAAATCATGTTCGCATCCTGCGTAAAAGACGTGCTGCCGCTGGCAGCGCACTGCGTGATCGAATGCAATACGCGGCTTGCGGCGTTATTCCAGCGATCGTTTCCCGAGGCGCACGTTCACGGTGCCGGCAAGAACGAAGATAAGAGATGGTTGAATGCAATGCCGCGGATCGATTTTCAGGTGGCGATTGGATCGCTGCCGCACCATTTCCGGCGTGCGGCATCCGCTTTCCCTGCGCAGTCTGGATATCTCACGGCCGCCGCGCCGCGTGTGGGCTACTGGCGAACGCGGCTTGATGCAAACGCGTCGTTGCGGGTGGGGATCGCCTGGCGCGGCGGCACGCTGCGCTCGCGGCAATTCGTGCGGTCGATTCCCCTGCCGCAGTGGGCGTCTGTGCTGCGCCACAAGGATGTCGCGTTTTACGCCTTGCAATACGGCGACATTGCGGCGGAACTCGAAGACCTGCACGTGCGCTCAGACGCGATCGTGAAGTGCCTCGACAGCGCGGTCGACGACCTCGATGAACTGGCCGCCATCATCGGCGCGCTTGATCTCGTTATCAGTGTGGACAATACCGTGTCCCACCTCGCCGGCGCGCTCGGCCAGCCGGTATGGACACTGTTGCCGGACAGCCCGGAATGGCGTTATCCGCGCAGCGGCAACGCCATGCCATGGTATCCGTCGATGCGCCTGGTTCATCGCAGGCCAGGCGAAAGTTGGGAACCCGCGATTGAGCGCGTGGCAATTGCTCTTGCCGGCAAACTGCAGCCACAGGGCGCTTAGCATGCGAACTTCGACTCAATTCTCACCGACATGAGTATCCCGGCCTGGCTGAAGTCGCTGCTGCCGCGTTCGGGCGCGCGCGCGGGCATCGCGACGACAGCGGCGCCGCCAGCCGATAGGGAAATTGCAGCGCGCGCCGCGTTTGACGCAGGGCTTGCGGCTCATTCGGCCAGAGATTGGGGGGCCGCCATCGTCAGTTTTAATCGCGCGCTCGAGTACCGTCACGACGACGCGGACGCGCACAATAATCTCGGTCTCTGCTATCTCGAAGCGGATCGTTACGAAGACGCCGTAGATTCATTCGTCCTGGCGACGCATTTTCGGCCGAATTTTGCACAAGCTTTTTATAACCTGGGGTTGGCGGCGCTGAAAGGACGCGATTTCGACAAGGCCGTGCGTTGTCTCGAACGGGCAATTGAAATTAAGCCGGCGTTGGCGGCTGCACACAACACGTTGGGTTATGTGCTCACGCATCAGACCGGCGATTTTGAGCGGGGTGCCGCGCATATCAGAAGGGCGCTCGAGTTGACGCCGGCAGATCCCGACATACTGTGCAATTACGGCGCCGTGCTCGCGCAGGAAGGGCGCGCGGAAGAAGCGCTGGCGGTTTGTGATGCATTGCTGGCGGACTATCCGCAAATGCACGAGGCGCGCCTGAATCGCGCACTTGCGCAGTTGAAACGCGGCCGGTTTGAAGAAGGCTGGCCGGACTACGAGGCACGCAAGTTTGCTCGCGGCAACTTTGTTCCGCGCGCGCTGCCGTTTCCTGAATGGCGGGGCGAGCCGCTCGACGGCAAAAGGCTGCTCGTTTACGCGGAGCAGGGCATTGGCGATCAGATCATGTTTGCGTCCTGTGTACCGGACGTGCTGAAGCTGGAGAAGATTTGTCTGGTCGAAAGCGCACCATCTTTGGTGCCGCTGTTTACGCGCTCGTTCGCCGGCGCGACGGTCGTGTCGCAGACGCAGGATGACGCAAGTCTCGTGCGAATGGCGCAAGCGGCAGCCATAACGCATCAGGTCGCAATCGGCAGCCTGCCGTTGCAGTTTCGCAAGTGCCGTGCCGATTTTCCGGATCACGCCGGATATTTGCGTGCCGATCCCCTGCGGACCGAACATTGGAAAAGCCGTCTCGCCGCTTTGGGACCAGGCTTGAAAGTGGGAGTTTCTTGGTCCGGCGGTACGCCTGCGACGCGCGGCGCGAACCGTTCCATGCAACTTTCGGATTGGGCGCCTATCCTCGAGCAACGGCAATGCCGTTTCGTCAATCTGCAATACGGCAAGGCGACAACGGAGCTGCCGGCCTTTTTACGTAAGAGCGGGCCCTTAGTCCACGATTGGCGCGACGCGATGGAAAGTTATGACGAGACGGCAGCTTTGGTTGCGGCATTGGATCTCGTAATTACCGTGCAGACCGCGCTGGTTCACCTGGCCGGAGCGCTGGGCAAACGTACGTGGGTCATGTTGCAGGCCGCATGTGAGTGGCGCTATGGCGAACGCGGCGAAACAATGCCGTGGTATCCGGGCGTTCGTATGTTCAGGCAGCCGCTGCCAGGCGACTGGCAACCGGTGGTCGCGCATGTCGCGCGGGATGTCGCGCGGTTGGCGTCTTCTTGAACATGTTGTGGATCCTGCTCAAAAACTTTACGCGCAGAGCGACTGCTCCCGCCGTGGCGGCCAAGGACCATTTGACGGCGGGCATCGAGAGTTTAAATGCCGGCGATTTCACGCTGGCATGCCGGCGCTTGCAGGCCGCGCTGGCAGCGGACCCCGGCGATGCAGATGCCTCTTACTACCTCGCGTTAGCCGAAGCGCGCAGTGGCCGGCTCGAGGCGGCTGAGGCGCTGCTTGAGACGACGCGACTAAAGCGTGACAGCGCGGACGTCAACAATGCGTTGGGAAACGTTCGACGCCTGTTGGGTAGGCTTGAATCGGCGGCCGAGAGCTATCGGCATGCATTGGAACTCGACGTAAATCATCTCGCCGCATTGGCCAACCTGGGACTCGCGCTGCGCGACCTTGGCGAACCCGGGCAGGCGTTGCCCGTGCTGGACCGCGCGCTCGGGCTTTCACCCGACCACGTGGAGGCGTTGTTCAACAAAGCGCTTGCGTTGGTGGATCTGGGCGAGAGTGTGGAAGCGGAAAGATTGATCGAGCGGGTGCTTCAAATCGATCCTGACTTTGCGCACGCCCATCTGCAGCGCGCATTCATGTTGTTGAAGCGCCGCGATTTCGGCGAGGGCTGGCGTGAATATGCATGGCGAGTTTGCATACCGGAAGTCGACCATTGGCAGGATTATGATTATCCGATATGGCGGGGCGAGGCGTTGGCCGGCAAGCGCATATTGGTACAGGCCGAACAGGGACTCGGCGATCAAATCATGTTCGCATCGTGTCTCCCGGAGGTTATTGCCGGCTCGCAACATGTGATGATCGAATGCGATCCGCGCCTGGCAAAGTTGTTTGCACGCTCTTTCCCGCGCGCCGCAATTTATCGTCACCGCGCCGCCGGCGAGCCGGACTGGTCGCGCGAACCTGCCCCGGACTACCGCGCCCGCTGCGGCGACCTGCCCCGCATGTTGCGCAATCGCGAGGCCGATTTCCCGCGGCACGCGGGTTATCTGGTCGCCGAGCCTGCCCGCGTGACCGCGTGGCGAGACCGTCTGGAATCACGCGGACCGGGTCTCAAGGTCGGTATCTCATGGCGCGGCGGGACGCCGGCCACCGGTCAGGCCAGGCGTTCGATTCCCCTTGACGCATTGCTGCCCATACTTTCGACGAGCGGCACGCATTTCGTGTCGCTGCAATACGGCGATGTGAGCGCCGAGATCGCTAATCTGCAAGCCCGGCACGGCGTGGTGGTGCACTCATGGGCGTACGCGGACGCGGGCATGGATGACATCGCTGCGTTGATCGCAAGTCTTGACCTCATAATCACTGTATGCACGACCGCAGCACATCTTGCCGGAGCACTGGGTAAGTCTGCATGGGTCATGGTACCGGCGGTTGCTGAATGGCGATATCTGTACGAAGGCACATCCATTCCCTGGTATCCGAAATTGCGGTTGTATCGTCAGCAGAAACCCGGCCAATGGGGCGGCGTATTTGCAACGATCAAAACCGATTTGGCTAATGAAGCCGCGGGTAGCACCGGTTAGGT
>CAZEAX010000457.1:0-4118 GCA_964510405.1 uncultured Streptomyces sp.
TGCTATGAACTGCTGACGGCGATCCTGACCGGAGTTCCCGAGAAGCTCAAGCTGTTCCAGGACCGCTACCGCTTCATCTGCGTCGTCGGTTGTCCGCGTCATGGCGGCTCGTATCTTGCGAAGCAGTTGTTTCTGGCGCTGGGCATTGATGCCGACGAAGTGCCGAATGTCATCGCCCATGACGGGTTTCCGGACGCGTCGCCGTTCGAGCTAGGGGAAGGCTACAACGCGCACACCAACATGGCGCATAACATGGCGGAATACCTCGCCATGGTCGAGATTTTTTTCTCGAATTCGCGGCTGCTCAACAATTTCATCATGGTGCCCAAGAAAGCCACCAAGGCGGCTTATCACGGGGCATTCTTCAACACGGTTTTCGGCCCCAATACGGAATACATCATCACGCTGCGCCACCCGCTCGCAGCATGCATTTCGACCTACGAGAAATCGACGGGGCTGCCGCCGGACGGGAAGTTCAAGGTGCGCGGCAACATCGAGGAGTGGGCGCGGCGCGACAACGTGTTCACCGGTGAGGACGCGCAGGGAATTTTCCAGCGCGATTACTTCGACGTCTATTTACGCTACTGGGAGCAGTATCACTACAATCTGGCGCTGACCGGACTCAATGCAAACAAGAACTGGACCGTCGTCGTCTACGGGCGCGAGCGCATGATGAGCGTGGCGCAGGGCTTTTTCAAACGCTTCAAAAGCAAGGCCGGCGCCGAGGAGTTCAAGGTTTTTGACAACCGCAAGCGGCACCCCGAATGGAGCAAGAAGGCAGAGCAGGCCATACACCGGGTCGCGGAAGTGTGGCGCAGCGTCGGGCTCAAGTTTCCGGTTGACGAAATCATGGAGCGCTGGTGATCGAGACTTCGCGAACCCGCGCCCGGCGTCATGTAGCGCGCCGTATATTCCAGGCTACCTCGGAGCGAGTCCCAGATACTCCGTAATCCGGCTTACGCATTCCTCTACGCCGAACTTGCTCGTGTCGAGTTCGAGTTCCGGTAGTTGCGGCGCCTCATAAGGATCGTCCACCCCGGTCATGTGCGCGAGCTTGCCGGCGCGGGCTCGCGCATAGAGGCCCTTGGGATCGCGTTGCTCGCACACCGCCAGCGGCGTGGACAGATAGATCTCGACGAAGCGACCCCGGGCCGACGCCATGTAGCGCATTTCCCGGCGATCCGCGGCGTACGGCGCAATCAATGCAGATATCACCACGGCGCCGTAGCGGCATAGTTCGGCGGCGATGAACGCGTGGCGCAGGACGTTCAGGCGCCGGTGTTCCTTCGAGTAACCGAGTTCGCTCGACAAAAGCTGCCGGACTTCGTCGCCATCGAGGAGCGTGACGTCACGCCGATGATGCAATTGGATCGCCTGTGACAACGCGCGGGCAATCGTCGTTTTGCCGGCGCCCGGCAGACCGGTCAGCAAGATGGCGAGTCCGTTCAAGCCGCGGTTCGCATCTGATTTATTCATGGCCCATTGATACTGCGTGAGACGAGCACCATTTGATCACGGCGGCGCGGGTGGGGCGTATGATCAAGTGTGCCATTGCTGCTTTTTCCCGCGTCTGCCGCATGCAATGATTATAATCAACTATTGGCATGTGCGAATTCTGGCCGGGCGCTGAACAAGTATGTCACTGACATGGACGTTTCGCAGCGCAATTCCATCCGTAGAATGGCCCGCGGTGCCGGGACCCGGCGCCGCCATTGCGCTCGCGTTGCAGTACCAGCTCGAGCAAACGCAGTGGTGGCCGGTCGCCGAACTTCAGCGCCACCAGTTTCGGCAACTGCAAGTGATGCTGAACTATGCTTATGACACGCTGCATTTTTGGCGCGGCCGGCTCAAGGCGGCAGGCTACAAGCCGCAGCAAGACATTACGCCGGAGTGGTTCCGTTCGCTACCGCTGTTGACGCGCGCCGAAGTGCAGTCGCACGGTGCCGCATTGATGGGACGCGCCATACCGCGCGAGCATGGTGCATTGAACACAAGCCAAACTTCCGGCTCGACTGGCCGCCCCCTGGTCTCTTATGGAAATGACGTGACGCAATTATTCTGGCGCGCGTTTACGCTGCGCGACCACGTGTGGCACCGGCGCGACTTGACCGGCAAACTGGCCGCTATCCGCACCGCCGTCGAGCCATCGTCCATGCCGGGATGGGGTGCGGCGACTGACCTGGCGTTTGAAACGGGCACCAGCGTCACATTGAACATACGCACCGATATCGACGCGCAGCTTGAATGGCTGCAAGCCGAAAACCCGGATTATCTGATCACCTATTCATCCAATTTGCGCGCGCTGGCCGCGCGCGCGCCGGTACTCGGCGTGCGTTTGCCGCGCCTGCAGCAGGTGCGAACTTATGGCGAAGCGCTGCCGGCCGATTTGCGCGAGCTGTGCGGGCGCGCCTGGAACGTTCCGCTGGCGGACATGTACAGCGCGCAGGAGGTCGGCTATATCGCTTTACAGTGCCCGCGCTACGAGCATTACCATGTGCAGGCTGAAAATCTGCTCGTCGAAATTCTCGACGATCGAAACGAGCCGTGCGAACCGGGGGAAATCGGGCGGGTGGTGGTCACCAACCTGCATAATTTCGCGATGCCGCTGGTCCGTTACGACATCGGGGATTATGCCGAAGCGGGCGCGGAATGCGGGTGCGGACGCCGGTTGCCGGTGCTTAAACGCATCGTGGGGCGCGTGCGAAACATGGTGACGTTGCCGGATGGACGGCAGCACTGGGCGAGCATTCCCAGTTCGAAATGGGCTAGCGCCGCACCGGTCACGCAGTTGCAGATGGTGCAAAAAAGCCGCGCTGTCATTTTAGTGCGCGTCGTCGCGCCGCAAGGGTTGAAACCCGCAGAGCGGGGAAAATTGGTCGAAGCGCTCCAAGCGTGCCTCGGTTACCCGTTTGAGATGGAAATCGAACAAGTCGGCGAGATTCGCCGCGGGGCAGGCGGCAAATTCGAGGAATTCCTGTCTGAAATTAATCATTAAGGGCCGGCTAAGCGCCCTTTTTTAGTCGCCGTCTGCAGTTGCGTGTTGCGTGCCGCATACAGTGCTTGAGTAGTTTGTGGGGAATGCGCTTGAAAGTATTGAATTTTAGCGTATTTTTCGGTATGGTTGCACTCAATAACAACATGTGAAAGTCGCCCGTTTGGGAAAGTTAGCCGACCGCTGCCGCATTTTGCTGGTGCTAATCGCGTGCACGTACGTCGGTGCGTTCGCGGGCACCGTGTGGGCACAATCGCCGCAGGCGGATGCTGCCGCGCCGCAGTTCGAAATCCTGCGCTTCGACGTGATCGGCAATACGTTGCTCAAAGCGAGCGACATCGATGCGGCGGTTGCGACATACACCGGCAAGCAAAGGGATTTTTCCGACATCCAGCGCGCGCTCGAGACGCTGGAGCAGGTATACCGCGATCGCGGCTTTGGCGTTGTGCAAGTGCTGTTGCCTGAGCAGGACATCACGAAGGGCGTGGTGCGGTTGCGTGTTATCGAACCGAAAATTGGCAAGGTCACCATCGAGGGCAACCAATTCTTCAACGATGCCAACGTGCGCGCGAGCTTGCCGGGCTTGCAGCCCGGCGCTACACCCAACTCGCAATTGCTCGCCCAGAACCTGCAGTTGCTGGCCGAACATCCGGCCAAGCAGACCACCGTGTTGTTGCGGGCGGGCGACACCGAGTCGCTGGTCGACGCGGCAATCAAAGTGGTCGACGAAAAGCCGCTCAAGTTTGTCGCGACCTTTGACAATTCGGGGACCAGTGATACCGGCCGCTTCCGTACCGGCATCGCGATGCAGCACTCAAACGTGTTCAACCGCGATCATGTATTGAGCCTGCAATACGTGACCAACCCGGAGAATCCGAGCAAGGTCCAGATTTACGGCATGGGCTATCGCATTCCGCTCTATGAAAAATACAGCTCGATTGAGTTTTTCGCGGGTTATTCCGACGTGAGTTCGGGCACGCTGCAGGGGCTTTTTAACGTGAGCGGCAGCGGCACGATCATGGGCGGGCGTTACAACTTCTATCTGCCCAAGATCGGCGAATACGAACACAAGCTTGCGTTGGGCCTCGATTATCGCGCATTCCAGAACCAGGTGAATCCTGTCGGC
>CAZEAX010000458.1:0-4101 GCA_964510405.1 uncultured Streptomyces sp.
CTGCCGTACCGCCCGCTCGAAGACTTCGATCCCATCAGTCTTGCGGCAGCAAGTCCGCTCGTGATGGTCGTGAATCCGTCGCTGCACGTTACGAATGTCGCGGAGCTCGTCGCCCTCGCAAAGAAACGCGCGGCGCCGCTCAACTACGGCTCGCCCGGCAACGGCTCCCTGCACCACTTGTCGATGGAGTGGTTAAAGTCCGCGCTGGGCGTGAATCTCATTCACGTTCCATACAAAGGCTCGCAGTCGATCAACGCGGCGATCGCGGGCGAAGTTTCGCTCACGGTCGTGAGCGTCGTCGGCGTGCTGCCGCACGTCAAATCGGGCCGCCTCGTCGCGATTGCGATCACGAGCAAGAACCGCTCTCGCCTGCTGCCCGACTTGCCGACCGTCGCGGAATCCGGCGTGCCGGGGTTCGAAGCGACGAACTGGTTCGGCATCCTCGCGCCGCACGGCACGCCGCGCCCCGTCGTCGGGACGCTCAGCGCGCTGATCTCGACCCAGATGAAGTCCGCCGAAATGAAAGAACGCCTCCTGAACGACGGCGCCGATCCGCTCGGCGGCACGCCGGAGGAATTTTCGGCGCTGATCAAAACCGAACTCGCGCGCTGGGCTCAAGTGATAAAAATTTCCGGCGCGAAAGTCGATTAGCGGTCAATTCGCCTTCACCTTCGCGTCTCTCACGACTCTTATCCATTTTTCGACATCGCGTTTCAGCATCGCCTGAAATACCGCCGGCGGGCTGTCGTCGATGTCGAAGCCTTCGGAGATGAGCCGCTCTTTCAGGTCCGGTATTTTGGTCGCTTGGCGGATCTCGGCGTTCCAGCGGTCGACGATGTTCTTGGGCAGGCCCTTGGGCCCCAGCACGCCGTACCACAACACGACTTCGTAACCGGGCACGCCGCCTTCGGCGACCGTCGGCAGATCGGGCAGCGCGGGCGAGCGTTTCGCCGTGGTGACTGCGATCGCGCGCAGACGGTTCGAGCGCACGAGAGGGATCGTTGCCGGCGCGCTGCAGAAGATCAACTGGATCTGCCCGCCCAGAAGATCGTTCAACGCGGGGCCGGTGCCTTTGTATGCGATGTGCGTCATATGGGTCCCTGCTAGCAGGTCGAACAACTCGCCGGAAAGGTGGGCGATGCCGCCGTTGCCCGATGAGCCGTAGTTGAGCGCGCCGGGTTTGGCCTTCGCGTAGGCGACGAGTTCGGCGACGCTTTTGATCGGCACCGACGGATGCAGCGCCACTATGAACGCGGTGTTGCCGATCATGCCCATCGGCAGAATGTCGTTCACCGGATCGTACGAAAGCTTGTAGATCGCGGCGTTCGTCGCGTAGCTGCCCGACATGATAATGGCGGTGTAGCCGTCGGGCGTTGCGCGCACCGTGGTCTCGACGCCCATCGTGCCGCCGCCGCCCGCGCGGTTGTCGACGATCACGGTCTGCCCGAACGCTTCCGAGAGTTTCTGCGCGAGCAGGCGCGCGACGATGTCGGTGCCGCCGCCCGGCGCGAACGGAACAATCAAGCGGATTGGTTTCGTCGGATAATCCTTTTGCGCAAACGCGCCATGAGATGCGGCGGCCGCCAGCAGCGCGGCGAAGAATGTTCGAATGAATTTCTGCATTAGGCTTTCCCGTGACGTGATGACGCAATCAGATTGACGATTCGGGCGACGCCGCCGGCATCGAGCGTTTCGAGCCGCTCGAAAAGGGCTATCAGTTCGCCGACCTGCGCCGCCGGCAGTGCGCGGTGAAAACAATCGAGCAATTTCTCGCGGTGGTCCGCGGGCGCGAGCGGTGGCACACCCCACGAACCTTTGGGTTGGCGGCAGATTGCGCCGACGCGTCCGCCGCCGACGAGATCGGCTTCGATCGCGATGTGCATATGGTGGAAATCGCCGACGATCGATTCATCCTGTATCAGCGTGATTTTGCCGAGCAGATCGACCATGTCGGCGCGGAAACGGCGCTCGTCGGTGAACGTGTCGATGCCGACCTTGCCGTCGAGTATCGCGGCGGCGGCGGTGTACTGCAGGCTGAATTTGCCGGCGAGGCCGGTTACCGGCTGCTGCCGGTCGATGTATTTCATCACCGGCGACACGACGCGGACTTTTTCGATGCGCGCCGCGCCGCCCGCGAGCCGGTGAATGTCGAGCCCCGCATTGATCGCGTAGTGCGTGCCGAACTGCGAGGGGAAAAGCTTGATGGCGAGCCCGGGATCGACGACGCGCCACGGTTTGCCGTACGCCAGCAATCGTTCTTCGTCGAAGCGATTCGCGTAAAACGTCGCGATCACGCCCTTGTGGGCTTCGAGCACGTCGGGATTCGCGGTGAAGCCGCGCTGCGCGAGCAGCGCGGCATCGAGGCCGCCCGCCGCCGCGTTGCCGCAGTGCGTGCACTTGGTCATGGAGCCGACGTTGGCGAGCAGCGAGCCCGCGCGCGATGCCGCAATGCCGAATGCATGGCGCATTTGGTCCACGTCGAGATTCAGCAGCGTCGAGGCGACGATCGAACTGCCCAGCACGCCCGCAACGCCGGGCGGGTGAAACAGCAGGTGCTCCGGCACGAACTGGTCGCCCGCGTACTGCAGCCGCCCCTGGATCTCGAGACCTTTCGCCACCGCCGTGATGATGTCGCGTCCGCTCGCGCCGTTGAGTTCGGCGAGCGCGAACGCCACGGGCACCGTCGGCGAGACCGAATGCGTCGGCGGGCTCCACATCGGTTCGAAATCGAGCACGTGGGTTGCCATCGCGTTGAGGTTGGCCGCCTGTACGACCGACGCCTTGAAGCCCGCGCCCCACACGCCGGCTTGCGGCGCACCGCCGAGATATCTTGCGTGCGCTATCGCGAGCGTAACCGGGGGTTCGCCGCCGCCGGCGAGCGCGACGGCGACGCCGTCCTGGATCGCCTGCTTGACGCGCGCGACGCATTCGTCGCCCAATGATTCGTAGCGCGTCGCGTGCATGATCCCGCAAATGTCGCCGGTCAAACCCACCGCCGGTGCTCCTCCCCTGAATTGATCGCCGCCGCCACGACGTTGTTGAATTTATAACACAGGAAGAAGAGCAAGGGATGAGGGATGAAACGAACCTCCGGCGCTCGCCGTCTCCGGACTCGCGCCCCCGCGCCGAATTCATTTATTGGTTAGACTCACGCGATGTCCATCAATTTCGTACTGGTGCTCGCAGTGCTCAACATGACCAGCATGCGCGCGGGCCGCGTGCTGCTCGTGCTGTACGCGCTGCAGCTGGGTGCCGCACCCGCCACGGTCGGCCTGCTTGCGGCGACGTTTTCGGCGTTTCCCGCGCTGCTGTCGTGGCACGCGGGCAAGCTCGCCGACCGCTTCGGTTCGCGCTGGCTGCTGACGATAGGTGCGGTGGGCGGCGGAGTCGGCATATTGATTCCGTATTGCTGGCCCGGCGTGACGTCGATATTCATTGCGGCGGCGGCCAACGGCGTGTCGCTCTCGATCTACAACGTGTCGCTGCAGAACGTGGTCGGCCTGCTCTCCACGCCGCAGAACCGCACGCAGAGCTTCAGCAATTACAGCCTGACCAATTCCGTCGGCAGCCTGGCCGGCCCGCTGCTCGCGGGGTTTTCGATCGAACACCTGGGCTATCAGTCTTCGTGCATCCCGCTCGCGCTGCTCGCGCTGATACCGCTCGCCATGCTGTCGATCTGGGGCCATGCATTGCCGAAAGGGCGCGGCCGCGTGAAGGACGAAGGCGGCGGCATCCGCGACATGCTGGCGACCAAGGGTGTGAGCAGAACGCTTGCGACGAGCAGCCTGCTGCAAACGGGCCAGGACCTGTTCCAGTTCTATCTGCCGGTATATGCCCACGGCGTAAACCTCTCGGCCTCCGCGATCGGCGTGGTGCTCGCGATGAATTCCGCGGCCGCATTCGTGGTGCGGCTCGCGCTCGCGCGGTTGATCGCCAGATACAAGGAAGACAACGTGCTGGCGGGCGCGTTCCTCGTCGGCGCGGCGAGCTTCGGGTTGTTGCCGTTTTTCGAGAGCGCGACGATGCTCGCGATCATTGCATTCACCTACGGGCTCGGCATGGGCTGCGGCCAGCCGATCGTGACGATGCAGATGTTCAGCA
>CAZEAX010000459.1:0-4080 GCA_964510405.1 uncultured Streptomyces sp.
GACGCAGCGGAAATTGCAGCGATCGGTGACCGATATGCGCAAGTCGCGCAGAGGCCGGCCCAGGCGGTCGGCGACGCGGGCGTGCTGGGCTGCTGCCGGAAAAGCCGAATCGTTCAAGCAATGCTCCATAGCGCGTTGAGGAGTCCCCCGCAGTGCACGGGGAACCGGATTATGGCAAAAGAACGAGTTGCACCGCAAGGAAGACACTATTGATAAATCAACCATTTGGCTTTGCAAGTCCGATTGAATTCCCGCGCCTGCGAGCGCACAATCGCCACCCTATGGATGCGATCGAAGCGAAACGCACGATTTGGCCGGTGGCGGTCGTCATGGATTGCACCACCCTTTCCAACAATCGCTGGCAAAGCACCCAATGGGAGGCGAGCGGGGTGCTGCCCGATACGTCGCCTGAAGGTTCTCCGGAACAGGTGGTCGCGCGCGACGAAAAGCGGACCCGGTTCGTGTTTCCCGGGCACCAGATCCGATTGTTTCGCGACGAGGCAGAGGGTTATCTTTACAACATCACGTCGCCGCAACCCAAGGTATTCGTGCTGTGGCGCATGCACGACGATGTGGCGCGGCCCGAGCGCGTGACTGTCAGTTATCACGAAGGGGCGCGCTGGATGGACAGCGAGGAAAAAGTCGACGGGGTGCCGCTGCCGGCCGAACTCGTGCCGTGGATACGCGAATTTGCGGAGCAGCACTACAAGCCCGAGCCGAAAAGGCAGAAGCGTTACGCCAGCAACAAGGACAAGGGCCGTATGGGCCGTATCGATTGAGCGCATGGCCGGCGACGAAAAAAAGTCCACCGACCAGCCGTTTCTTGCGCGCTGGTCGCAGCGCAAGCAGGACGCGCGCGAAGCGCCGCCAGCCGTGCCGCCGGCGGGCGAGGTCGATACGCCGGTGCCGGACCTGCCGCCGCTGGAGAACCTGACGCCGCAATCGGATTTCAGCGGCTTCATGCACCCCAAGGTGGATCCCGATCTGCGCCGCGCGGCGCTCAGGAAATTGTTCAGCGACCCGCACTTCAACGTGATGGACGGGCTCGATACATACGTGGACGATTATTCGCAACCCGACCCGTTGCCGCCGGGCATGCTCGCCGGCCTGCGCCAGGCGCAGAATATCCTGGCGTGGGCGCGGGAAACTAAAGAGGAAACCGCCGCAAGGTTTGCGCCGCCACCGGTCGCATCCGCTGCGGCGGCACCGATCGAGCAGGCCCAATCGCCAGAGGTTGATGCCGCGTTTCCGCCGGAGCGGGAGCAAGCGATTGACGACCTGCCGCCGCCGGCCGAACCTATCGCGAACGTCACGGTAGCTGATACCCAACGCGACGCCGTCGAGCGGAAGTCGTAGCGTCGGCCAGACGATTTGGTTAGTATCTGCGCACGTTAACCGCGGCGCTATTTAATCCCCAATGACTGAGCCACGTCACAAACTGCTGTTGTGTAATTGCAACCGCACGCTGCAAATCGACGGCAAGATCGTGACTACTGCGCTGGGTCTGTCCGCGCAACCGCATATCCACAGCGAGCTGTGCCGCAAGCATGTCGCGGCATTCGAAGCGGCAGCCAAGAGCGGTGACGATTTGCTTGTTGCATGCACGCAGGAAGCGCCGCTCTTTCGCGAGCTGCATGAGCACGTTTCGGGAACCGGTACTGTTCGTTTCGCCAATATCCGCGAGACCGCGGGATGGTCCGCCGATGCTGCAGGTGCGGCCCCGAAAATTGCGGCTTTGCTCGCGCTGGCCGATTTGCCGCCGCCGGAGCCGGTGCCGGTGGTCTCCTATCAATCGCAGGGACAGCTGCTGATCGTCGGGCAGGGCGCGGTTGCGCTGCAATGGGCGGATAGTCTCGCCGGGCAGCTTGAAGTCAGCGTGCTGATCTCCAATACGGGCGGCAAGGCCGAGTTGCCGCTCGAGCGCCGCTATCCCGTGTATTCGGGCCGCAACGTGAAAGTCGGCGGTTATCTGGGCGCGTTCGATGTCGCCTGGGACCAGTCCAATCCGATCGATCTCGAAACGTGCACGCGTTGCAACGCCTGCATTTCAGCGTGTCCCGAACACGCCATCGACTACAGCTATCAAATCGACCTGGATAAATGCAAGTCGCACCGCCAGTGTGTGACGGCGTGCGGCGACGTGCGGGCGATCGATTTCGACCGCGGCGAGCGCGCACGCGATGGGCGCTTCGACCTCCTGCTGGACTTGTCCGCGGAGCCGCTGATCAAAGCGCATCAGCCGCCGCAGGGTTACTTTGCGCCCGGCCGCGATCCGCTCGCGCAGGCCGGGGCGGCGCGCGAACTGGCGGGGCTGACCGGCGAATTCGAAAAGCCCAAGTTCTTCGTCTACCGCGAAAAACTCTGCGCGCACAGCCGCGCCGGAATCACCGGCTGCACGCAGTGCATCGACATCTGCTCGACCGCGGCCATCAGCGCTGATGGCGACCACGTCAAAGTCGAGCCGCACCTGTGCATGGGTTGCGGCGGCTGCGCGAGCGTGTGCCCTTCAGGCGCCATGACCTACGCTTACCCGCGCGTCACCGATACGGGCATCCGGCTGAAAACGCTGCTGAGTACCTATGCCAAGGCGGGTGGCAAAGACGCCTGCGTGCTCTTTCATAACGAATCCGACGGTCGCGAGCTCGTTTTGCGCCTGGGCAGGCGCGGCAAAGGATTACCGGCGCGAATGTTGCCGTTGCCGGCGTTTCATATCGCGTCGCTGGGCATCGATACTATCCTCGGGGCGGTTGCGTATGGCGCCGCGCAAGTGGCGATAGTCAGCACGGGCGTCGAGGCGCCCGAGTACCTGGCGTCTCTCAAGCGCCAGATGGACTATGCGCAGCAAATCCTGACCGCATTGGGATATGGCAGCGGCCACTTCCAGGTCATCGCGGCGCCGGACGTTGCGCGGCTGGAAGCGACCGTTTGGTCAATGCCGTCAGAGGCGTCCGCGCCGCCGGCGGCGACATTCAATCTCGCGAACGAAAAGCGTGCCACCCTTGATTTCGTTTTTGAGCACTTATTGCGCCATGCGCGCACGCCGAGGGACGAAATTCCGCTTGCACAAGGTGCGCCATTTGGCGCGGTTACGGTCGACAAGCAGAAGTGCACGCTGTGCATGGCCTGCGTCGGGGCTTGCCCGGAAAGCGCGCTGCTCGATTCGAAAGAGCGGCCGCAACTCAAGTTTATCGAACGCAATTGCGTGCAATGCGGCTTATGCGCAAAGACCTGCCCCGAAAATGCGATCGCACTCACCCCGCGTTTGTTGCTGGCCAAACCGGCGAAGGCGGAAGTGGTATTGAACGAGGCCGAGATATTCGCCTGCATCAAGTGCGGCAAACCCTTTGCGACGCGTCAGATGATAGAAAACATGCTGGGCCGGCTGGGCACCCATTCCATGTTCAGCGAGGCTGGGGCGCTCGAGCGGCTAAAGATGTGCGCCGATTGCCGCGTCGTCGACCTGTTGCAAAATGCGAAGCACGGTTCGATCCACGATCTTAAATGAATGATGATGCGCCGCATCAAAGCCATGCAATCGATATGGTCATAGACGACGAGGACAACGCGCGAGCAGAGATGTACGCGCTGCTCGGCAGCCTTTTTTATCAACCGCCGTCCAAATCATTGCTTTCCATTATTGCAACCAGTGCTGCCATATGCAATGATGAACAAGTTTCCGATTTCTGCCTGGCTTGGCGTGCGTTGCAACAAGCCGCGGCACAAGCAGATGCAGAGGCGGTGAAGGACGAGTTCGAAGCGGCGTTTATCGGCACGGGACGGCAGCCGGTCATGTTGTACGGCTCGTTTTATGAGGCGGGATTCCTGCACGAAAAGCCGCTTGCGTTATTGCGCGAAGATCTCACGAAGATGGGGATCGCGCGGCGCGGCGATCGTCATGAATCGGAGGATCATGTGTCGGCACTGTGCGATGTGATGCGGCTACTGATAGCGGGCGACGCCGGGACACCGTCGGCGGCGCTGGTGTTGCAGCGCGATTTCTTTCGCCGCCACATCCAACCCTGGCATGCCCAGCTCGGCACCGCCGTTATCGGCGCCAGTCAAACCCATTTCTACAAACAC
>CAZEAX010000460.1:0-4075 GCA_964510405.1 uncultured Streptomyces sp.
CCAGGCTGCTCAACGAAATGTCGCTCGCCAGCGCGCAACCGGAGCAGAAAAAAAGAAACGCCAATAGCCAGTTCCAGCGAGATTTAATCAATCGGATTCCTCCATGCTTCATCCTTCATCCTTCCGCCGTCATCCTTGCTTTTCTAGTTCGCTTTGATCCCCGCGCGCTGGATGATGTCGCGGTACTTCCTGATCTCGGCCGCCATGATTTCACGCAGGCGCTCGGGCGTGGACGGCGCGAACGTGAGGCCTTGCGCGGCATAGCGCCCGACGATGTCCGGTTGCGACAGGACCTTCACCGCTTCCGCGCGCAGGCGGCGCGCGGCGTCGGGCGGCGTGCCGGCGGGCGCGACGAGGCCCCACGATTCCAGGATGTCGAAGTTGGCGAACCCGGATTCCTCCATGGTCGGCACATTCGGCAGCACCGCGGAGCGCTTGCGGTCCGAGATGCCGAGCGCGCGCAGCTTGCCGCTGGTGATGAACGGCAGCACCGACGATACGGGATTGAACATCATGTCGATCTGCCCGCCCATCACATCGATCATCGCCGCACCCCCGCCTTTGTACGGCACGTGCGCCATATCCGCTTTGGATTCGAGCCGCATTAATTCGCCGGCGATGTGATTGGAGACGCCGGTGCCGGACGAGCCGAACGTCAGCTGCTTTTTCGCCGCTTTCGCCCGCGCGATCAGGTCCTGCACCGACGTCGCGGGATTCGACGGATGCACGACGAGCACCGGCGGCACCTGCGCGACAAACGTCAGCGGCAGGAAATCCCTGATCGAATCGTACGGCAGCTTCGCGATCAGCGTCGCATTGGCCGCGTGCGCGCTCATCGAGGGAATGCCGAAGGTGTAGCCATCGGCCGGTGCGTGCGCCAGCGCGTCCATCGAGATCACGCCGCCCGCCCCGCCGCGATTGTCGACGACGATCTGCTGGCCTAACGCATTGCCCATCGGCGTCGCGAGCAGGCGCGCGAGCAGATCGGCGGTGCCGCCCGGCGGGAACGGGACGATGAGCCTCAAGGGCCGCTGGGGCACCCAGTCCTGCGCGGTTGCGACGCCGGCCATGGCGAAGCTCAAAACGAAGAATGCACAGCACCGGGTGCCGGCGCGAATCGAAAAGCGGACGAAGGTGGGTGATCGCATGCTCAGAACCCCCTGGCGAAAATCCTGCGTTGCAAAGCCGCATTCCCCACGCAGATGCTGGAACGCAACGGCAATGATATTATGAAAATGCAACCGACGTTCCCGCCATGAGCGCCTTACCGCGAATCGATCACCGCATGATCTTGCCGTTGAAGCAACTCGCCCGATGCGCGCTCGCCGCGGCCGTACTGGTATTACCGGTGCCCGCTTTCGACGCAGCGGCGGCCGATGCGCTGCCGGCGGTCAACACCGCGCCCCGCTTCGCGCTCGTCATCGGCAACGGGAAATACGCGGGCGTGCCGCTGAAAAACGCGCCGAACGACGCCAGGGCCATGGCCGACCATCTGAAGCGCATGGGATTCGACGTGACGCTGAAGGTCGACGCCTCGCGCGCCGAGATGGTCGAAACCATCCGCGCGTTCGGCGGCAAGCTGCAAAAACAGAAAGGCGTCGGGCTCTTCTACTTCGCCGGGCACGGTGCGCAGCTCGCGTGGCGCAATTATCTGATCCCGGTCGACGCGAAGATCAGGAACATCGCCGAAGTCGAGACGCAGGCGGTCGACATGGACATGCTGCTCGAAAGCATGACGCGCGCGAAGAATCCGATGAACCTCATCATCCTCGATGCCTGCCGCGACAACCCGTTCGGCGGCGACGTGGAGATGCAGCAGAAGGGCCTGAGCCAGATCGACGCGCCGCCCGGCACGCTGCTCGCGTATGCGACCGCGCCCGGCAACACGGCGGCCGACGGCCTGGGCGTGAACGGCCTCTACACGGAGAACGTGCTGAAGGAAATGGACAAGCCCGCGTCCAGGCTCGAAGATATTTTCAAGCGCGTGCGGCTGAATGTGCGCCTGCAGTCGCGCGGCGAGCAAATCCCCTGGGAGAGCACTTCGCTCGAGCAGGATTTTTATTTCATCCCGCCGAAAGAATTCAGGAGCCTCACGCTCACGGACACCGAGCAGCAGTTCCAGGAAGAGTTCGCTCTGTGGGAGAGCATCCAGGGTTCGAAGGAGTCCGCACCGCTCGAAGATTACCTGCGCCGCTTTCCGAGCGGCAAGTTCTCCGAGCTCGCGCAGTTCCGGCTCGATCGCGTGCTCGCGCAGAATGGCGAGAAGCCCGTGCTGGTCGCGGACGCGGCGCGCAATGCGGGCAATCCGTACACGAAGGGAACCGTCAGGGTCAACACCAACTTCGCGCTCGGCGACACCTACTCCTATCGCAAGCTCGACATCGCGACGCAGGCGGAGACGCGCAAATACACGCTGACGCTCACCCAGATCACCGACGACATGCTGGTCTTCAACAGGGGCACCGAAGTTCGCGACCTGCTGGGGAACATATACAAGAACAGCACCTACGGTGAATATTCAGGCGCCGAAGGCGGCGCGGCGCAGTTCTACGCGGCCGAATACACCGTCGGCAAGCGCTGGACCGCGCGTTACAACGTCAAAGGCAAGGACGGCAAGGACTGGTCCACCGAATACGTTTTCAAAGTCGTCGGCAGGGAAAAGATCACGCTGCCCGCCGGCGAGTTCGACGCGTTCAAGGTGGAAGGCGTGGGCGCCAACACCCTGGGTGCGATTTTGAAATTCACCTACTGGATCGCGCCCGACAAAGTCAGGCGGCCGCTGGCGGTGGAATTCATTGCCACCGGTTCGAAGACCGGCAGGGTATACGAAAGCAGCCGCCTTGAGCTGACGTCTTATCGGCAGCTAATGGAAATGAAGTGAAATCGCGAGAGCGTGAGATGGAAGAACCGCATACGCCCCTGCGCTCTCACGCCCCCGCGCCTTCAGGCGATCAGTAAGTCCCGCCGTAGGTGAATTTGTCGTCGGCGGGCCGCGTCGATTTCACTTCCGTACGCTTGCCCTGGGTATGCACGACATGCCATACGCCGCCCCGGCCGTCGCCCTTCATGTCGCCGCGCTGTGCGTCGGCGGCGTAGTAATAAAGCGGTTTTCCGTTCAGCGCCCATTGCAGGGTGTTGTCGTCGCGCCTGACCACGCCGATGTGCACGGGATTGCGCGCGCCGTCTTTCACCAGGTACGGGGGCCATGCCGCGGCGCATCCTTCGTTGCAGTTGCTCACGAAGTCCGCGTCCTTGTCGTAAGTGTAAAGCGTGCGGCCGGACGAGTCCGCGAGTATGCCGTTCACCTCGGCAACCGACTGGGCGATCGCGACGTTGGCCGTGAAAGCAGTCGCAAGGGTGGCAAGTAACAGCTTGTTCATTTGCATCGTCTCCTGTCTATGGGTAAGGCCGCGCGTCATTGCGCGACTTGTACCGATATACGGAGCGACAGGCCGGATCGGAGACACCCCCGGCGCGGATTTTTTCGGGCCGGCCCGCTACCAGAGCTTGACGCAGTTGCCGGTGAGCACGTACGGCGCAGGAGCGGCGCCTGCGCGCGCCGGGGCATCCTCGACTGAAACCGCCAGCCGCGGCACGGCAGACAACAATTTTTCCGAGGTATCCGCCATCTGAAAAAAACCTTTGCCCTCGGCCGGCACCACGCCGAGCGGAAAGACCGCGCCTTCTTTCGGCAGCGCCCACAGCTGCAGCACCTTGCCGGCGGGCACCTCGACCTTGCGCAACATCTTGATCGACATGATCCGGCCATGACGCGTGGAGCTCGCGAGCACCACCGGATTGTTGGCGGCGTCCGTGAGCAAGCCGACATAGCTCGCAGGCAGAATGCCGCGCTCCTGCACGATGTCGTCCAGCGGCACAACCGCGGCTGGATACAGCCGGACGAGTCCGAGCGTTGCGACCACGCCGAAGGCCACGCCGAGGGCCGGCTTCAACCAGGCGAGCCAAGCTGACGATTGCGCTGCCCGGCCGGCTATCCTGCGCTCGATCGCGTCCCACGTCGCAGCGGAAGGCTGCTCCGCCGGCACCGACCCTGCAAGCGGCGTCAAGCGCTGCT
>CAZEAX010000461.1:0-4075 GCA_964510405.1 uncultured Streptomyces sp.
ACCCGTGGGTGCTGCTCGCCGCGGGACTGCTCGCGAAGAAGGCCGTGGAAAAAGGCATGAAGCCGCATCCGCGCGTGAAGACCTCGCTGGCGCCCGGCTCCAAGGTCGTCACAGCTTATCTCAAGGACTCCGGCCTGCTGCCGTACCTCGAGCAGCTCGGCTTCTACGTCGTGGCATACGGCTGCACCACCTGCATGGGCCTGGCCGGCCCGCTCGACAAGGACCTCGAAGAGACGATCGTGAAGAACGATGTGATTTCCGCCGCCGTCCTGTCCGGCAACCGCAACTTCGAAGCGCGCGTTCATCAGAGCCTCAAGGCCAACTTCCTGATGAGCCCGCCGCTGGTGGTCGCGTTCGCGCTCGCCGGCACGGTGCTGAAGAACGTCGACACCGACCCGCTCGGCAACGACAAGAACGGCAAACCCGTGTTCCTGAAGGACCTCTGGCCGACGCCCGCCGAAGTCAACGCGGTGATGAAATACGCGACCAACAGCGAGAACTTCAAGCGCGAGTACGGCGATCTTTCGGGGGCGAAAGATCTGTGGGACGCGATTCCCGAAGCCAAGGGCGCCTTGTTCGATTGGGACGCGAAGTCGACTTATCTGCTCGAACCTCCGCTGTTCGAGGGCTTCAAGCGCGAGTTGCCCAAGATCAGCGACGTCAAAAGCGGCCGCGCGCTCGGCATCTTCGGCAACAGGCTCACCACCGACCACATCAGCCCCGTTGCCCCGATCCGCAAAGGCACGCTGGCCGGCGACTGGCTGGTCGCCGCCGGCAGCAAGGACTTGTCGAGCTTCGGCTCGCGCCGCACCAACCACGAAGTCATGGTGCGCGGCGCGTTCGCCAACCCGCGCATAAAGAACCTGCTTGCGCCCGGCACCGAAGGCGGCGTAACGATCCACCAGCCCTCCGGCGACAAGATGCAGATTTTCGATGCCTCCATGCGCTACCAGAAGGAAGGCGTGCCGCTGTTCGTGTTCGGCGGCGAGGCCTACGGTACCGGCTCCTCGCGCGACTGGGCGGCCAAGGGCACCCAGATGCTGGGCATCAAGGTCGTGGTCGCGCGCGGCTTCGAGCGCATCCATCGCTCCAACCTCATCGGCATGGGCGTGCTGCCATGCCAGTTCAAGGGCGACGACAGCGTGCAGTCGCTGAAGATAGACGGCACCGAGACGTTCGACCTGCTGGGCGTGGCCGGCGGCAATGTGAAGCCGATGCAGGACGTGACTCTGGTGATCCACCGCAAGGATGGCTCGACGCAGAACGTGCCCGTGACGCTGCGCGTCGATTCGCCGATCGAAGTCGAGTATCTCAAGCACGGCGGGATCCTTCCATACGTGCTGCGCGAACTGATGGCAGCGTAAAATTGAACGGTCATGAGCGCGCAACACGCACGGAATTGTCCGGATTTACGACGCGCAGTGAAGCCGCGCGTGTACTGCGTTTTACGCGAATTGATGGCGGCGTAATCACCCAATAGGAACAAACGAAATGGCAATCGATACTTTCAAAACGCTGCGCGATTTCACTCCATCCCCGGGCAAAAAAGGGCGCTACCACTCGCTCGCCGCGCTCGAAGCGGCGGGCCTCGGCAAGATCTCGCGCCTGCCGGTCAGCATACGCATCGTGCTCGAATCGCTGGTGCGTTTCTGCGACGGCAAGCGCGTCACCGAAGAACACGTGCGCAACCTCGCGGCATGGCAGCCCAATGCCAAGCGCACCGCCGAGATCCCGTTCATCGTCGTGCGCATCGTGCTGCAGGACCTGATCGGTTTCGGCGCGCTCAACGACCTCTCCGCGATGCGCGCCGCCGCCGAACGCCAGGGTCTCGCGGCCAGCAAAATCGAACCGCTGGTGCCGGTCGACGTCGTGGTTGACCACTCGGTCGAAATCGACGTCTACAACACGCCGGACGCGGTGCAGCGCAACCAGGAAATCGAATTCAAGCGCAACGCCGAGCGCTACAGCTTCGTCAAATGGGCGCAGGGCGCGTTCGAGACCGTGCGCGTCGTCCCCCCCGGCAACGGCATCATCCACCAGATCAACATGGAATACCTGTCGCGCGGCGTGTGGGAAAAGGACGGCGTATGGTTCCCCGACACCGTGTTCGGCACCGACTCGCATACGACGATGGTGAACGGCATCGGCGTCGTCGCGTGGGGCGTCGGCGGCATCGAAGCCGAAGCCGGCATGCTCGGCCAGCCCAATGCCTTCCTCACCCCGGATGTCGTCGGCTGCCATATGACCGGCAAGCTGCGCGAAGGCGTTACCGCCACCGACTTGGCACTCACCGTCACCGAACTCATGCGCAAAACAAAGGTCGTCGGCAAGTTCGTCGAGTTCTACGGCGAGGGCGCCGCCGCGCTGACCGCCGCGGACCGCTGCACGGTCGCCAACATGGCGCCGGAATACGGCGCGACGATGGGTTACTTTCCGGTTGACGCGAAGACCGTCGAATACTTCCGCACCACCGGCCGCGAGCCGGAACAGGTCGCAGCCATCGAAGCGTATTACAAGGTGCAGGGCCTCTTCGGTATGCCGAAGCCCGGCGACATCGATTACTCGCAGATCGTCGAGCTCGATCTCGGCACCATCGTGCCCAGCCTGTCCGGACCCAAGCGCCCGCAGGACCGCGTCAATCTGCCCGATCTCGGCCGCGGCTTCGACGCGCTGTTCTCCGCGCCCACCGACAAGAATGGATACGCCCGCCCCGCCGCCGACCTTAACCGCCGCGAAACGAGCGGCCATCCGGAATTCGACGTCGGCCACGGCGACGTGCTGATCTCGTCGATCACCTCGTGCACCAATACATCGAATCCCGCGCTGTTGATCGCGGCCGGCCTGCTGGCCAAGCGCGCGGTCGAAAAGGGGCTCAAGGTCAGCCCGCGCGTGAAGACTTCGCTCGCACCCGGCTCCAAGGTCGTCACCGATTACCTGCGCGATGCGGGCCTGCTGCCTTATCTCGAAAAGCTCGGCTACGGCGTCGTCGCCTATGGCTGCACGACTTGCATGGGCGCGGCCGGTCCGCTCGATGCCAAGATCGAGGAAACCGTCGTGTCGAAAGACCTTGTGACTTGCGCGGTGCTCTCGGGCAACCGCAATTTCGAAGCGCGCGTACATGCCAACCTGCGCGCGAACTATCTCGCCAGCCCCGCGCTGGTGGTGGCCTATGGCATTGCCGGCACGGTACGCACCGACCTTTCGAAAGATCCGCTCGGCACCGGCAGCGACGGCAAGCCGGTCTATCTCAAAGATGTGTGGCCGACCGACGCCGAAGTTTCTGCGCTGTTGAAATTCGCGGCCAACGCCGATCACTTCCGCAAAGAGTATGGCGACCTCTCGGGCAACAAGAAACTGTGGGAAGCGATTCCGACCATCCCGGGCGCCGTTTACAAATGGGATGCGAAATCCACCTTCATCAAGGAGCCGCCGTTCTTCCAGGGCGTGACGCGCCAACTCGGCAAGATCACCGACATCAAGGGCGCGCGCGCGCTGGCGATCCTCGGCGACTCGATCACCACCGACCATATTAGTCCGTCGACCAAGATCAAGCCGGGCACGCCGGCCGGCAAGTGGCTCGAGCCTTACGGCACGCCGCCGTCCGAGTGGGGTCACTTCGGTGTTCGCCGTTGTAACCATGAACTGATGGTTCGCGGCACTTTTGCCAACGTGCGCCTGCGTAATGCCGTCGCCCCAGGTAGCGAAGGCCCGATCACCAAACACATGCCCGACGGTGCGCAAATGACGATATTCGAGGCCTCCGAGTTGTATCAGAAGGCCGGCACCCCGTGCGTCATTTTCGGCGGCGAGGATTACGGCATGGGTTCGTCGCGCGACTGGGCCGCCAAGGGCGTGCAGTTGCTGGGCGTCAAAGCCGTGATCGTGAAGAGCTTCGAGCGCATCCACCGCGCCAACCTGGTCGGCATGGGCATATTGCCGCTGCAGTTCAAGCCCGGCGACAGCGCGCAGTCGCTGAAAATCGACGGCACTGAAACGTTTGCCATCGAGGGCATCAACGGCGGCAACGTGAAGCCGCTGCAGGACGTTTCCATGACCATCACCCGCGCCGACGGCA
>CAZEAX010000462.1:0-4070 GCA_964510405.1 uncultured Streptomyces sp.
GTCGAAGCAGGGACATCGCGCGCATTGCGCCATCGATTGCACAGAGGCTTGCCATCCACGAACTGCCAGATATAGTTATCAAAAGAGCCAAATTGTTGCTGCACCGCAATAAAGGCATGCGCATTGCCGATCGTTGATTCGATCTTCAATCGATTGCGCACGATGCCCGAATCGGACATTAGTGCCGCAATTTTCCGGCGATCGAAGCGCGCGACTTTGCGCGGATCGAAATTAGCGAAGGCGGCACGATAATTGGCACGCTTGTTGAGAACGGTGCTCCAGGAGAGTCCCGCCTGCGCGCCTTCGAGCGTCAGCAACTCGAACAGCAAGCGGTCGTCGTGCACCGGCACACCCCATTCGGTGTCGTGATACCGTGCCATCAGCGGTGTCGAGTCCGCCCACGCGCAACGTTTAATCATGATCGCGCATTATCGCAGGTGTTGAACTCGCGTAAAATCGTGGCTGGTGCGGATGTGACCGCAATGCGGTTATCGCGCCGGTCACGTCGATGCGTGCACATGCCGTCCACAATCGCTTTTCTTTCAACATCGCAATAACGAATTGAATGACTGAACGCATGGTACGCGCTTCGCACTTGACCCTGGTAACTGTGCCGGATAGCGGGCGCGCCGCGGCGTGGCTCGCGACGCTCGCAGGCGATTATGCGGCGGCTGAAATCGATCTGCTGAATCGCGTGCTCGAGTGGTTGAATCCGCGGCTGGACGGTGGGACTGCGAAAGGCGGCGAATCCGCGTTCGACCATGTTTTGAACGTTGTCACGATACTGCGCGAACTCAAGCTCGATGCGGAATGCTTGGCCGCGAGCCTGCTCGTACCAGTCGCATCGAACCACGATGCGCTGGTCAATATTCGCGACCTCTTCGGCGCGCGGGTTGCGGAGCTTGCCGACGGCGTTGCCCGCATGGCAATGATCGAGAACCTCGACGGGCCGCAAGCGCGTGCAGAAGGGCCGGCGCAACTGGAAGGCTTGCGCAAGATGTTGCTGGCGATGGCGCAGGACGTGCGCGTAGTTCTTATCAAGCTCGCCGATCATCTGCAATCGCTGCGCCAGGTAGTTAAGTGCGATGACGTGCAACTGCGGCATGACATGGGGCGGCTCACACGCGATATCTTCGCGCCGCTCGCTAACCGTCTGGGCGTGTGGCAGCTTAAATGGGAGCTCGAAGACCTCGGGCTACGGATACTGGAGCCTGACACCTATAAGCGCATCGCGAACCTGCTGGACGAAAAACGCAGCGACCGCGAGCGCTATATCGAGGCCGCGATCGCGCGGTTGCGCGAAGCATTGGCGCGCGCGAACATCAAGGCCGAAATCAGCGGCAGACCCAAGCACATCTACAGCATCTACAACAAGATGCGGCGCAAGGGCGTGGCCTTCGACGAACTGTATGATGTGCGCGCCGTGCGAGTGCTCGTTGGCAACGTCAACGACTGCTACGCCGCGCTCGACATCGTGCATCGTTTGTGGACACCGGTGCCGGGCGAGTTCGACGATTACATCGCCAAACCGAAAGGCAACGATTACCGGTCGCTGCACACTGCGGTGGTCGGCGACGAGGGCAAGCCGCTGGAAATCCAGATTCGCACGTTCGAGATGCATCAGCAATCGGAGTTCGGCGTTGCCGCGCACTGGCGCTACAAGGAGGGCTCGCGCCGCAATGCGGGCTATGACGAGAAGATTGCGTGGTTGCGGCAGATCGTCGAATGGAAAGACGAGGTTGCGGACACAGCGAACGTCGCCGCGCAGTTTCCGCGAGATCTCTTCGCAGACACGATTTATGTACTGACCCCGCAAGGGCGGGTGATCGATTTGCCGCGCGACGCGACGCCAATTGATTTTGCCTACAACGTGCATACCGACCTCGGGCATCGCTGCCGCGGTGCACGCGTCAACGGCGCGATGGTGCCGCTCAACACGCCGCTCACGAACGGCCAGCAGGTCGAAATCATCGCGGCCAAGCAGGGCGGGCCCAGTCGCGATTGGCTCAATCCGGCGCTCGGTTTCCTGAAAAGCGCCGGCGGACGAGGCAAGGTCAGGCAGTGGTTCAACCGGCTGAATCACGAGGTGTCCGTCGCGGAAGGGCGTGAACTTGTCGAAAAGGAATTGCAGCGCCAGGGCATGACGGGCGTGAATCTCGACAAGCTCGCGCAGAGTTTCGGTTTCGTGAAGCTCGCGGATTTCTTCGCCGAGGTGGGCCGCGGCGAAATCAGTTCGCGCCAACTGCAAATCGCGCTGCGCGGCGACGAGGCGCCGCCAACGCTGGTAGAAGAGCAGCCGGTCATCCACAAGCCGCGTGCGCAGCCGGGCGGGATCTTGATCGTGGGCGTCGATAAATTGCTGACGGTGCCGGCGCGGTGCTGCAAGCCGGCGCCGCCCGATGCGATCATCGGGTTCGTATCGCGCGGACGCGGGGTGACCATACACCGGCGCGGCTGCGACAACGTCAAACGCCTGGCCTCCGAGCGCTTGATCGCCGCGGACTGGGGCACATCCGCGGCTGCGACTTTCCCCGTAGACGTGGTGATCGAGGCCGGCGATCGTACGGGGTTGCTGCGCGATATCACAGAAATATTTTCACGCGAGCGAGTGAACGTTACCGCCACCAACACGGTGAGTCGCGATGCGTCGGCGCGCATGCGGCTGACGGTCGAGATCGGCAACATCACCGAGTTGAACCGCGTGCTTGCGCTGGTGAGGAACGTCCCGGGAGTGACGAGTGCAGTGCGCGGTTAAGCGCTAAATTGTACTGTCAGCGGCGCCACCGGCAAGCCGCTGATTTCCGACGTCCACGTTTCACCAGGCTCAATCGGCAGTGCCGCAGTCAACGTACCGGTGGTGATGACTTCGCCCGCGGCGAGCGGAGCGAACCGCGGTTGCGTCGCGAGTATGTCGGCGAGAAAAGCCAATGCGAGCGCGGGATGACCGAGCGCGTTACTGCCTACGCCACGGTCGCGGATATCTCCATTGCAAGACAAGGCAACGCTGCAGTCCCGAATTTGCGCTGCCAGCCGCGCCCTATCTGCGAGGTTGATTACATACGGGTTTCCGATGAGGAGGCGCCAATGAAATGATTGGTCGGCGGCAGAGTCGGCGGATTTGAATTTCCAGCTGAGAAAATGGCAGTCGACGATTTCGAAACTGGGCGCTAACCACTCGACGCCCTGCAGAATCTGCGCAGGATCCTTGCAGCCCGCCGCGACCGGTGCGCTCAATTTGAATGCGATTTCCGGTTCGATACGCGGCGCGACGCTGCCGCGCAGCGAGACCGTGGCACGATTGTTTTTGGCATATATAACGGTACTGTCGTACACATGCGCCCAGATTGGTGAAGTCGCGCCGTATTGCGGCCAGATATTCCGGTTCGTGAATCCGATCTTGCGACCGACCGGTTGTTCGCCGCGCGCGCGGCGAATTTCGACCATTTCAGCCGCGACTTCGTATGCGGCAGGCCAGTCGAATTGCGCAACGCGTCCGCTCGGCGAGGAAATCACCATCCCGCGGTCGTATGCATCGAGCAATTGGCGCGCGGTCGTCTGCGTTTCCGCCGAATTCATTCCGCAGCTTTCAAGCGATGCCTTCGACCAAGATCATCTCGGTCTTGGCAGTACGCTGGCGTATCGCCTTGGCGTCGCGGTATTCCGCCGACGCCCACCATTGTTTCGCTTTGGCCATGCTCGGGAACTCGAGCACGACCAGCCGCGTGGGCTGCCATGATCCTTCGAGCGTTTCACATGCGCCGCCGCGCACCACGAATTTGCCGCCGTAAGCAGCAAGCGACGGCGGCACCATTTTCTTGTATTCGTCGTATTCCCCGGGTTCGGTGACTTCGACTTGCACGATTAGATAAGCTGACACGATCGCTCCTGAGGTGCACGCTGCTTGAGTCCCGGCGCAACCAGCCCACTATAGGGCGCACGCGCGCCTGCCGCAACCGAGGCCAACGTTATGATTTATTTGAACGACTGGCTCGCATCAGGTAGAATTCCCCGCTTTCAGGCGCGTAGCTCAGCTGGTTAGAGCACCACCTTGACATGGTGGGGGTCGTTGG
>CAZEAX010000463.1:0-4063 GCA_964510405.1 uncultured Streptomyces sp.
CTTTCTTCAATTTCATATATGAGCGGATCTTGGAGTCGCGAGGAAGTCGAAGCAACGGTAGCTGACTACCTGCATATGCTGACCATGGAATTGACTGGCCAACAGTTTAATAAGACCGATCATCGGCGAAAACTATTTCGCCTTCTCAATAGTCGCTCCGAAGGAGCAATTGAACGCAAGCATCAGAACATTAGCGCCGTCTTAATCGAACTCGGTTGTCCTTATATCTCAGGCTATAAACCTCTAGGTAATTACCAAGACCTGCTTTTCAAGGTGGTTGCGGATCGACTTAGAGATAGCGATCTTTTCGACCGCGCAGCGTTGGCGGCAGTCCAAATGCCTGCGGCCACACCAATGCCTGATGATTTCTCTAGAGTGCTGGTTGAGCCGCCAAAATTGTCTTACACAGCGCGTGAGCCGGACGCGCCAAGAGTAAGGGCCGCCACAAAACGAGACTATATCGGTCAAGAGGCGCGCAATGCGTCACTGGGAGTAGCTGGCGAGGAGTTTGTTGTCAACTACGAGAAATGGCGCCTAACCTCCAGCGGCCAGAAACGATTAGCGAATAAAGTGGAGCACGTCGCAAAGACTCAAGGAGACGGACTTGGGTACGATGTGTTGTCTTTTGATAGTTCCGGCAAGGAACGGTTTATCGAAGTCAAAACGACATCATTCGGCAAGGAAACACCGTTCTTTATTACAAGGAACGAAGTCGAGTTCTCGCGTTCCGAGAAAGACTATTTCCATCTCTACCGATTATTTGATTTTAGAAAAGAGCCGCATTTGTTTTCGTTTCGCGGCAAGGTGGATCAGTACTGCCATCTCGATCCAATGACCTATCAGGCGCGCTTCTCATAGTCGTTTAACCCATCTCGCACCACGCCGCATATTTCTGTGGCTTTCATCTCCGCCAAGCCCATTCGTTCCAGCGTCCTCGCTTCATCCGCAAACGTCTTCCCCGTCATCAGCTGTGCCATTTCAATCAAAGTATCAATCGCCGGCGTCGGCGTGCCGGTCGCCAAACCCAGTTCGCGTATCGGGATCAATCCCGTCAGCACGTCTTCCGTCACGTACTTGTGATTCAGCGTGCCCGCAGCCTTGTTCGCTAGATAAGGCTCGCCCGGTTCGGCGGTTAGACACGGAAAAGTTTGACGAGGTCTGTTTCGCGCACGTTGTAGGCGCGCTCGATCCAGTCGACGAGACTTGGAACATTCACGACGAGCGCGCCGCCAGGCATCAATTGCGATGCGAGCGGCGCACGATTGCGTAGTGAGTGGTGCGGTGGCGGCCGTCGTGGGCGGGCGCCGCGACGGCGGAACAGGACTCAGAATATCTGCGTGAACAGCCAGTACAGCGAACCTGACAGCATGATCGCCATCGGCAAAGTTAGCACCCATGCCATCAGCAGGTTGCGTATGGTCGACATCTGCAATCCAGATTTGTTGGCGGCCATCGTGCCGGCGACGCCCGACGAGAGCACGTGCGTGGTCGAGACCGGCAGGCCGTAGATGTCGGCTGCACCTATCGTCAGCATCGCCACCAATTCCGCCGACGCGCCTTGCGCGTAGGTGAGGTGGGTCTTGCCGATTTTTTCGCCGACCGTCACCACGATGCGTTTCCAGCCGACCATCGTGCCGAGCCCGAGCGCGATCGCCACCGCGACCTTGACCCACAGCGGTATGAACTTGGTGGCGTCGTCGATCTGCTTCTTGAACGCCTTGAGATTCGCCCTGGTGTCGGCATCGAAATTAACGGCGCTGCTTTTTTCGATGAAGCGGATCGCCTCGGACACGAGATACATGTCGTTGCGCACGTTGGCCACCGCCTCCGCCGGCACGCGCGCGAGCGTTTTATGCGTCCTGACCTGGTTGCCGATATCGCCCGTGACCGCGGCGAGCGCGGGCACCACGTCCGGTTTGAGTTCCTTGGTTCGCACGTATTCGGAGAGCGCCGCGCGCGGGTCCGCGGGTGCGGCGCCGGGCGCCGATTTCGCGAGCGATTCCTGGGTGACCTGCGCGACCGCCGCGAATTGCGTCATCTGGTCGACCGGCATTGCGCGGTTAAGCGCGTAAGCCATCGGCACCGTGCCGACGAGGATCAGCATGATGAGGCCCATGCCTTTCTGGCCGTCGTTCGATCCGTGCGCGAACGATACGCCGGTGCAGGTGAGAATCAGGATGCCGCGGATCCACCACGGCGGCGCGCGGTTGCCTTTGGGCTCTTCATACAGGGCCTTGTTCTTCACGATCGCGCGCAGCAGCAGCAACAGCAGCGCCGCGCAGCCGAAGCCGACCAGCGGCGACAGCAGCAGCGAGTAGCCGACTTTGGTCGCCTGCGCCCAATCGACGCCGCTGGTGCCGTCGCGCCCGTGCATGAGAGCATTGGCGACACCAACGCCGATGATGGAGCCGATCAGCGTGTGCGACGATGACGCCGGCAGCCCGAGCCACCACGTGCCCAGATTCCAGATGATGGCGGCGATCAGCAGCGCGAACACCATCGCGAAGCCGGCGCTCGAGCCGACCTGCAGTATGAGCTCGACCGGCAGCAGCGATATGATGCCGAATGCGACCGCGCCGCTCGACACCAGCACGCCAAGGAAATTGAAGAAGCCCGACCACACGACCGCGAAATTGGCCGGCAATGAATGGGTGTAGATCACGGTGGCGACCGCGTTGGCGGTGTCGTGAAACCCGTTGACGAACTCGAAGCCGAGCGCGATCAGCAGCGCCACGCCGAGCAGGAAGTAGGGAAGCAGCGTGGTCGTTCTGCTGCCGGCGTCGGCCACATCCGAGATCAGACTGTAGCTCGTGAACGCGAGCCCGACGGCCAGCAGCGCGACAAACACTAACACGGTCACCATCCTGGGCGCGTGGTCGAGCGTCGGACGGGAAGGTGAATGGGGGATCTGTAACTCGGCAGCGACTGAACTCATGGGCGGGCTCCCTTTTTTTGGTGATTGTCCGGCCCACGTTAAATTATGAATGTTTCATTCTGGTGACACTTCGCGCAACGCAGTGCGATGCACCGCAGCGAATCACCGAAACCCGTCGCGGATCACCTCGCGGATCCTGGCGGTATTTAACCCCGCAATTCCCATGTGTTCCAGCGTCCGAGCCTCATCCGCAAACGTCTTTCCCGTCATCAACCGCGCCATCTCCCTCAACGTATCAATCGCCGGCGTCGGCGTGTCTGTTGCTAAACCAAGCCCGCTAATCGGGATCAAACCCGTCGGCACGTCTTCCGTTACGTATTTGTGGTTGAGCGTGCCCGCGGCTTTGTTCGCGAGATAAGGCCCGTCCGGTGCGGCGGTCAGGCGCTGGAAGGTCTTGACGAGGTCTGCTTCGCGCACGTTGTACGCGCGCTCGATCCAGTCGACGAGACTCGGAACGTTGACGTTGAGAGCGCGTGCGATCGCCATGCGCTCGGCGTCGATGGCTTCATACAGGCGCGCGACCGCCGGCGTGACGCCTTCGCCGTAGAACATGTAGCCGCCGCCGCGTTCGATGCGTCCCGCATTCGCGAGGCAGTTGGCGACGTGGAGTATTGCGTTCACGTTCATCAAGCCGATGTGCAGGATGTCAGGCGCGGCGACGGCTTGCGGGAACAGCGGTACAAGGCGCGCGTGCACTGCGACACTTCGATTACCCGGAAAAGCTGCGATCTGCATCCAGCGCTTCTGCGTCGTCTGGCGCATCTTGGTAGGAGAGACAAAGCGCATCGCGTAAGGATAAGTGTCGGTCTCCGCCAAGTCGATTTTGGCGCGACAGCCCGCGCGATCGAGTTCGCGCCGTACGACGAGCGAACCGCCGGTATTGCCCTGCATCAGCAAGATCGTTTGTCCGTCGACGAGCAGCGGCGCCAACGCGCGTGCGACGGTCGGTTGCGTGTTGCCGCCGGACACGACGATGATCAGGTCGGCGCCATCCACTGTCGTACGCAGATCGGTCGTTGCGAGTTCGAGCGCCGCGAACCCGCCGGGCGTGCCTTCGACGTCGATCCCTCCGCGCGCGCGGATCGCAGTGAGTTTCGCCTCGTCGATATCGTTGAGCCGCAGGCGGTA
>CAZEAX010000464.1:0-4055 GCA_964510405.1 uncultured Streptomyces sp.
CGGAGCCACTTCTGTATGAATTGGCTGTAAAGGAGTATTTCGACAGTTTTACGAAGTCTGGACATCGGACCAATAGCGGGAGTTGGGAAATCGACGATCTATCGGTATGCAGAACTGCTGCCGTCAAATTGCTTTCCTTTGCAGTCATTAAATAGAAAAATCACCGCCAGGTGCGGGGATTCAAGCATGAAATTTACTCTCGTAAACAGAAAATTTAAACGGGCCAGGCTCGAAAGATCTAGACGCTACTGAACTAAGGGGTCAGGTCTAGCAACGTAGCAGCAAGATGACCTAGCCCTTCTTCGGCGCCCATCGATACGCCTTCTCGCACGCGCCACCCATCAGCATCGCGCGTTCGCTGGCGCTTAGGCGTCCAGATTTTCTGCGACGAAAAGCTTGAACGCGGCTTCCGGACTCAATGCACGTACGAGCGTCGCGTTTTTCAACGTGCGGGTGAGAAAGAGATCGTTGCCGCCTTTCGCCGATACCGCAATGCGCACGCCCTTGCGGTCCACGTCTTCCGCGGTGCGCAGCGGCGATGCCGCGTGCACGAGATAGGTGGCATCACTCTCGGCAAACGGCGCGCTGTAGTCGATCACGTTGGTGCGCGCCTGCTCGAACGCGAGGATCGCGACGTCCCAGCCGCCGGCCGCGAGTCCCGCGGTCAACTGTCCACCGGAGTTGTAGCTGATCAGCTCGACCGCGACCCCGAGTTGCTTACCTAACTCCCGCGCAAGATCGACCGCAATGCCCGCGCCTTCGCCGGAGCCGGAGCTCTTCACCGTGAACACGGGATTGCCGTAATTGATCCCGACCCTCAGCTTACCCGTCGGCGCGAGGTCGGCAAGTACGGCGGAGCTAATCTGAGGCGGCGTCGTTGCGCAGGACGCCAGTAACACGAGGCCGGCAAGAATGATTGCAGTTCGGTACATAGACCGAGCGCGGGAGCGCTGCGCTTTCATCTCGCAAATCTGTTGCCCATCGTTCATCGTTTTCACCGGTCCTGACTTCAATCGACCTTGATCCTGGCGAACTTCGCGACCTTCGCCCACTTCGCGGCCTCGCTGCGGACAAATGCGGCGAACTCCGCGGGCGTGCCGCCGCCGGCGAGCGCGCCTTTTTTCAGCAGTTCCTCTTTTGCGGCCGGCGACTTGAGCGTCTCGACGAGCGGCGCGTAGATGCGGTTGACGATTTCGGGCGGAACGCCGGCCGGAACCATCAAGCCATGCCACGAGCTGCCGTCGAAGCCCTTGACGCCGCCTTCCTCGACGGTCGGCAGATCGGGCATCGCGGGAAATCGTTCTTTCGTCGATATCGCAATGCCGCGCAGCCTGCCGGCCTGCACCTGCGGCATGACGCCGATCGCGGTGTTGAACGCGAGTTGAATCTGGCCGGAGATCTGGTCGATGACGGCCGCTGCCTGTCCTTTATAGGGCACGTGCACGATGTCGGTCCCCGTCATCGACTTGAACATCTCCATCAGCATCTGCGGACTGGTGCCGTTGCCCGTCGACGCGTAAGTGAGCTGGCCCGGCCGCGCTTTCGCGAGCGCGATCACGTCCTTCACGGTTTTCGCCGGCAATGCCGGATGCACCGTCAGCATGCTCGGGACCTGCGCGATGAGCGTGACGGGCGCGAGGTCCTTGAACGGATCGAAGCCGAGATTGTGATAAAGCGCGGGCGCGATGCTCAGCGACACGGTGACGATGCAGATCGTGTAGCCGTCGGGCGCGGATTTCGCGCACTGCTCGGTGCCGATATTGCCGCCCGCGCCCCCGCGGTTGTCGGGCACGAACTGCTGGTGGTGGGCCTTCGTGAGGATCTCCGCCACCATGCGCCCGAAGATGTCCGTCGGCCCCCCGGGAGGGAACGGGATGATCACGCGCACCGGTTTCGTTGGGTACTGCTGGGCGGGCGCCGCAAAAACCGTGAGCAGAGCTGCGGCGACGAGCGCGCGTAAGACGTGACGCATGGTGTTTCCTCCTGGAGCGGTATTCTACTTCGATGCGGGATTTCCGAACGGACGGCGGCCGGCATCTGCGGCGGTAAAATGGTACGATGCTTTGCGCGCGCGGATTCCTGCTGGTCAGAATAATGCGATTCGTCGCCATCCCGCGCTCGTTTGCCTGATTAAGGATACGCAGTGAAGAAAGTCTCGACGGTCTTGATCGCGGGCGACTGCGGCCCGGCGCACGGGCCTGCCGATGGATTCCCGCTCGAACGCTATACGGAACTGATCCGGCCGGTGCTGGAGCAGGCGGACATCCGCTTCGTCAATTGCATGCGGACGTACTCCACGCGCGGCGTGTCCGGAGAACATGCGAGCCAGGTGTGCCAGCCCGTGGCAATGGCGGACATTTTCAGCCACGGGCAGTTCGACGCGGTCACCATGGCCAACAACCATAGTTACGACAGCGGACCGGACGCCATGCTCGACACGCGCGCGCTTTTCCAGGCGCGGGGCATTCAGGTCACCGGCGCCGGGCGCGACCTCGCCGAAGCGCGCAAGCCGGCGGTCATCGAGCGCAACGGCGTCAAGGTCGGTTACCTCGGCTATACGGCGGTTGGCGCGCCTGATAGCACGGCGGGCCCCGCGAAGGCCGGCGTGATGAATATGCGCGTCGAGACGACTTACGAAACGCGTGGCCCGCATGCGCCGGTGCGCATCCGCACGGCGCCGAACGCGGACGATCTCGCGATGCTGCTCGAGGATGTCGCGGCGCTGCGCAAGCAGGTCGACGTGGCCGTGCTCGCGTTTCATGCCGGCGTCATCCGTCTGCCGCGGGTCATTGCGGATTACCAGGTCGCCGTCGCTCATGCCGCGATCGACGCCGGCGCCGATCTGGTCGTCGGCCATGCGCCGCATCTGCCGAAGGCCGTCGAGGTGTACCAGGGCAAAACCATTTTTTACAGCCTCGGCGTGTTTGCGATGACGAAGCCGTTTGCGTCGCCGTCGTGGAACGAGCCCGCGTGGGCCCATGGCGCGGTGCGCAATCACGCCGATCTCGACCCGCAGTATCCGTTCATGCCGTACGGCAAAGCGAGCACGCTCGGCCTGCTCGCCAAAGCGCGGGTTTCCGGCGCGGGCGTCATTGGCGTGTCGTTTCTGCCCATGGTCATCGACCAGCACTACCGCCCCGAGGCGCTGCGGCAAACCGATCCGCGGTTCGCGGAAGTTCTCGCGTACATGGAATGGGCGTCAGAGGACATGCGGCACCGCTTTACCGTCGAAGGTGACGAGGTGATCGTTTCTGATACACAATGAGGCCGCGCTGAATGTCGCTTGCTGATCGCCGCGGCGCGACCTCCACTTTATCGAGCACACCAGAATGAATTTAGGCATCGGCGGCAAGCTTGCGCTCGTGACCGCATCCAGCGCCGGCATGGGCCGGAACATCGCGCATGCGCTGGCTGCCGAGGGCGTGAACGTGGCGCTCTTCGCGCGCTCTGCGGAAAAACTGCGGGACGTCGCGCGTGAAATCGAGCAGCAGCACGGCGTTCGCGCGATGGCGGTGCCCGGCGACATGCTGGTGCGCGCGGACGTCGAGCGGCTCGTGTCTGTGCTGCAACAGGAATCCGGCGGCCCGGACATACTCGTGCTGAATACCCCGCGCGCGCCCAACCCGCTGCGCGCCACGCTGGATGAAGCGGACGAAGCGCGCTGGCACGCGGCCTACCAGAACCAGTTGTGGGGCGCCATTCACATAGGGAAGTCCGTGGTTCCGCTCATGCTGGAGCGCGGCTGGGGGCGGATCATCGCCATCACATCGGCTTCGGTGAAGGAGCCGATGCCGCACCACAGTCTCTCGACCGTATTTCGCGCGGGCGTGACGGCCTATATGAAGCATCTCGCCAACGAAGTCGGCTCGAAAGGCATCACGGTCAATTGCGTGGCGCCTGCGCTCATCGACACCTCGCACCGCACCGGCGCCGCCGCCTACACCGCGGCGCAGACCGAAGCACACAAAAAGCTGACGCCACTAGAGCGCATGGGCAAACAAGAAGAAGTCTGCGGCACGGTCGCGTTTCTCGCGTCCATGCAGGCCGGCTTCATT
>CAZEAX010000465.1:0-4048 GCA_964510405.1 uncultured Streptomyces sp.
GCTGGGGGGATTGTGACATGCAGACGCCGCGCGTGATCGTCGCCGGGCACCTGTGCCTCGACATCATCCCGGCCTTCGCGCCATCGGCGGGCGGGCTGGCGTCGCTGCTCTCGCCGGGCCAACTGGTGGACGTGGGGCCCGCGCTGCTGGCGACCGGCGGGCCGGTCTCCAACACCGGTCTGGCCCTGCACCGCCTGGGCGTGCCGGTGGCCCTGATGGGCAAGGTTGGCGAGGACACCTTCGGCCGGGCCGTGCTGGACCTGGTCCGCCGCGAGGGCGAGCACCTGGTCGAGGGCATGATCGTGGCCGCTGGCGAGAATACCTCGTACACCATCGTCATCAACGTTGTGGGTGGCGCGCGATCGATCGACGTGCGCTATTTCCAGGCCGCGCAGTCCATGGGGTCAAGCCAATGGGACATCTTTCGACGCATCATCCTTCCCGGGACCTTGCCGTCGATTATGGTCGGATCATCTGTCGGCATGGGCATTACCTGGAACGTGGTCGTCGCCGCGGAGATGATTTCAGGCGGCGGCAGCCAGGATGCCGGGTCCAGTGGCGGGGGGTTGGGCTTTTTTATCTGGAATTCCTACGTCGGCGGTTCCTACGAGCAGGTGGTGGTTGGCATGATCAGCATTGGCATAGCGGGCTACGTTTCAAGCGAGCTTCTGCGTGCGGTCGGCGCGCGCGTGACGCCGTGGATGCGGTTGCGTTGAGCGATAAACAGGGATATGAGCGAACTGACAACTGACAGGCCTGCCATCAAGGCGGGCGAAATTGCCGTCCGTAACGTTTGCAAGAGCTACGGCGCGGCGCATTTCAGCAAGGAGGTGGTCAAAGACTGCTCGTTTACGATAGAGCGCGCCAAACTGACTGTCATGATAGGACCGTCGGGCTGCGGCAAGAGCACGCTGATCCGCCTTCTGGCCGGGTTCGAGCAGCCGACGAGCGGCACCCTCGAACTCAACGGCGAGCGCATCGAGGGGCCGGCGCGCGACCGGCTGGTCCTGTTTCAGGAAAGCGCGCTGTTCCCGTGGATGACGACCTGGGACAACATACTTTACGGCCCGCGTGCACGCGGCGAACTCACGCCGCAAACAGTCGAGCTTGCCGAGTTTCTTCTCAACAAGGTCGGCCTGCGCGACTTTCGCAAAAAATATCCGACCCAGTTGTCGGGCGGCATGCAGCGCCGCGCGGAACTCGCACGCGCCATGATCAACAATCCCGAGGTGATGATACTCGACGAACCGTTCCGCGGACTCGATGCGATGACCAAGGAACTGATGTGGGAATACTACTCGGCCTTGTACGAAGAAAACCGCCGCACCAATTTCTTCGTGACAACCGACATCGACGAGGCGATATTCCTCGCCGATCGCCTGCTGATCATGTCGAACATTCCGACCCAGGTGCGCACCGTGCTTGAAGTCGACGTGCCGCGTCCGCGCAAGCTCGCCGACCTGGTCGAAAACGACCGCTCCAACGAAATCAAGATGCAGGCATTGTCCATCCTGCACGAGGAGGCGATGAAATCATTTTCCCGCGGCAGCAAGGCGGCGGCCGATTTCGTCGACGCGTACTCGAAGCGTGTCAAGGGTTGAGAGGGCTGATATGGACTGGTGGCTGTATGACGCGCGAAGCAGCGATGGGCCTGATGGGATTCAGCATGCTGTTATTTATCGTAGTCGGATTCCGGCCGAACTGAGCTGACGCACCGAACAATGACGGCAAAAATCATCGACGGCAACGCGGTCGCCCGCCACGTCAGGAGCGAATGGAAGAAGCGGGTGGACGTGCTGAAGGCGCACGGCATCACGCCGGGACTCGCGGTCGTCATCGTCGGCAACAACCCGGCCTCGCGCCTCTATGTGCGCAACAAGGTCAAGGCCTGCGCCGAAGTCGGGCTGCATTCGGAAACGCATGAATTTCCCGCCGACACCGACGAGGCGCCGATCATTCAGCGGATCGCGGAACTCAACCGCAATCCGGCGATCCACGGCATTCTCGTGCAATTGCCGCTGCCGCCGCAACTCGAAACCCGTCATCTGCTGGGCGCGATCGCGATCGACAAGGACGTCGACGGTTTTCATCTGTACAACGTTGGCGGCCTGGTGGTCGGGGAAAACAACATTTTCCCGCCGTGCACGCCGTATGGCGTGCAGTGCCTGCTCGAATACGAACACATCCCGATCGAAGGGCAGAACGTGGTGGTAGTGGGTGCCAGCAACATCGTCGGCAAGCCGATGGCGCTGATGCTGATGGCGAAGGACGCAACCGTGAGCATCTGCCATATCAAGACGCGCGACCTCGCCCAGTACACGATACTAGCCGATATTCTCATCGTGGCCGCGGGTTGTCCGGGTTTGATCACCGCGCCGATGGTCAAGCGCGGGGCGGCCGTGATCGACGTCGGCATCAACCGTCTGCCGGACGGACGTCTCGCCGGCGACGTCGATTTCGACAGCGTCAAGGAAAAAGCGTCGTACATCACGCCCGTGCCCGGCGGCGTCGGACCGATGACAGTGACCATGCTCATATGCAATACTGTCGCCGCTGCCGAACGCTATGCCGCCAAGAATGCCGAAAAAATTCCCGCTTCCGCCTGACCTTCCGTTAAATCGTTGCCCGCGGGAAGACCTTCCCGCAAACCAGTCCGGCTCGCAGCCTGTCCGGCAATCGGCGCCCCGATTTTAAGCATGACCGCGACTCTGCTCGACGGGGCGGCGATCGCCCGGCAGGTTTATGCGCAATTGAAGCAGCGCATCCATTTGTTGCACTCGCGCGGCGTGCAGCCGGGGCTCGCGGCGATTCTGGTCGGCGAAAATTCGGCGTCCCGGATTTACCTGAAAAACAAGGCACAGGCCTGCCACGATATCGGCGTGCATTCGGAGATCCTGCGGTTTGCGGCGGACTGCACCGAAGACCAGGTGTTCGCGACGCTGCAAAATCTGAATGCGGATCCGCGCATCCATGGAATCCTCGTGCAGCTGCCGCTGCCGTCGCACCTGAATTCCGGGCGGATCCTGCAGGCGATCGCGCCGGCCAAGGACGTCGACGGTTTCAACTGGGTGAATCTCGGTGCGATGGTGGCGGGGCACACCCTGCTTGCGCCGTGCACGCCGCTCGGCGTGATGACGATGCTCGATTACGCGCGCGTCCCGATCGAAGGCCGCAGCGCGGTCGTGGTGGGACGCAGCGCGATCGTCGGCAAGCCGCTTGCTCTCATGCTGATCGCCCGCGGCGCGACGGTCAGCGTGTGCAGCTCCAAGACCGCGGATTTGCGGCAGTACACTTCGATGGCAGACATCCTGGTCGTGGCCGTGGGAAATCCGGGTCTCGTCGACGGATCCATGATCAAGCCGGGCGCCGTTGTCATCGACGTCGGCATTAACCGCCTGCCGGGCGGCAAGCTGGTGGGAGACGTGGATTTCGCCTCGGCGAGCCGCGTGGCGTCGCGTATTACGCCGGTGCCGGGCGGAGTCGGTCGCATGACGGTCGCCATGCTGCTGGAGAATACCGTGACCGCCGCCGAACGCAGCGTCGGCATGGATTGAGCGTTACGGCACCCGGCGCGGCAGCACCCGTGCCGGATCGTAGAATGGCAGTCGCGCGACTTGCGCCGGTTCACCGCTCGCGAGTATCACCCGGGTGCCCGGATACGCGTGGTCGGGCGGCACGAATCCCAGCGCTAGTTCGCGCTCCAGTAACGGCGACCAGCTTTTGCTGGTCATGATCGAAGCGCCGCATTTTTCCGTGGCGCGGACTCCCGGTTCGAAGCGTGCGTGATGCAGCGGCAGCAACCCGACCAGGCGCCGTGCCGGCGGGCGCCAGCGTTGCGCGCGCACTGACGCGGTGCCACGAAATGCCGGCCGGGTAAAATCGACCAGACGGGTCATGCCAAGTTCGGCCGGCGTCGTGGCGGACGCGAGTTCATGCGTGAACAATATGTGACCCGCCTCAATGCGCAACGAATCGATCGCGTCGAAGCCGCATTCGAGAATTCCATCGTCCTTGCCCGCAGCGAGCAATGCGTTCCACAGTTGCGGTG
>CAZEAX010000466.1:0-4024 GCA_964510405.1 uncultured Streptomyces sp.
TCCGCAACGCCACGATCATCGACGGCACGCGCGCGGCGCGGTATCGCGGCGAGATCGGCGTGCGCGGCGACAAGATCGTCAAAATCGGCGCGCTGGATAAGTCGAGCGCCGACACCGAGGTCGATGCCGCGGGCCTGATCGCGGCACCCGGCTTCATCGACGCGCACACGCACGACGACCGTATGCTCTTGTCCAACCCGGACATGACGCCAAAAGTAAGCCAGGGGGTGACCACGGTGGTCGCCGGCAACTGCGGCATCAGCCTCGCGCACTCGCCGGCCAACGGCGCAGCTACGCCGCCGCTCGATCTGCTCGACGGCAGCGGCGACTGGTTCAGGTTTCCGAGCTTCCGCTCCTATCGCGAGGAACTCGCGGCGAAGCCCGCCGCGATCAACGCGACTTGTCTCGTCGGCCACACGACGTTTCGCGTCGCCACCATGGACCGCCTCGACCGCGCGGCGACGCCGGCGGAAATCGCGCGCATGCGCGAAATGGCGCATGAATCGCTCGCGTCCGGCGCGATCGGCGTCTCGACCGGCACCGCGTATCCGCCCGCCGCGTGCGCGCCGACCGGGGAAATCATCGAGATCTGCCACCCGCTAACGGAGTTCGACGGTTTGTATGTCACGCACATGCGCAATGAAGACGACCGGGTCACCGAGTCGATCGAGGAAACCTGCCTGATCGGCCGCACTTTGAAAGTGCCGGTCGTAATCTCGCACCACAAGACCGTCGGCCTCAAGAACCACGGCCGGTCGGTGGAAACGCTGAAGCTCATCGCCGAGCGCATGGACGAGCAGCCGATGGGACTCGACTGCTATCCGTATATCGCGTCGTCGACCGTGCTGCGCTACGACCGGCTCGAACAGTCGTCGCGCATCATCGTCACGTGGTCGAAGCCGCATCCCGAATTCGCGGGCGTTGATCTCGACGAAGTCGCGCGCCGGCTGAAGATGACGCAGGCAGAGGCCGTCGAGAAAATCAAGCCGGCCGGCGCCATCTATTTCATGCTCGACGAGCAGGACGTGCAGCGTATCCTCGCGTTCGGGGAAACGATGATCGGGTCGGACGGGCTGCCGCACGACACCAAGCCGCATCCGCGGTTGTGGGGGACTTTTCCGCGCGTACTTGGCCATTACTCGCGCGACTTGAAACTTTTTCCGCTCGAAACCGCCGTCTACAAGATGACGGGCCTGACGGCGGGCAAGTTCGGATTGAAAGAACGCGGCGTGCTCAAGGCCGGCAACTACGCCGACATCACGCTGTTCGATGCCGGCACGGTGATCGACGCCGCGGATTTTCAGCATTCGACGCTGCCGGCGCGCGGCATCGGAACCGTGATCGTCAACGGCGCGATCGTATGGCGCGACGGCAAACCGACCGGCGCGCGGCCGGGCCGCGTACTGTTGCGCAACGCCTGAGCGTTATCAGGCGTCACCTAAGCCGTTAATCGCAACCACGCTGTCGCCCGCCGCCGACACGCGCATTTCCTTGCAATACAGAGCACTGCTGCAACACGCCGCAACAGGCGTCGTGCCGCAGCGACAGATCGCCCGATATTCCGCGCGGTTCAAATTGCGGTAGCGCTGCGCAGCTTCATGTTTTGCCTCGCGAACCGATATATTTTCGGTTTGCCGCGCATACCGGCATGCAAGTTGCGAGCGCCCACCGCGTTATCGACGGAATGGATTAAGAATCCAGCGACCGTCGATGCCGATCTTCAATTTCTCAGTGGAGGAAGTCATGCTACAACGCGATACATTTTTCAGCCGCGCCCCGGAGAAAAAGCCGGATGTTCCAAACGCTGCTGCTGCTGCTGCCGCTGCCGTCGCGAACTCCGCGATCGGCGCGCGCGCGCCCGCCGCGGCCAACCCGCCGCCGGTCGACGATGCGCGCCGTCCCGCCGTCAAACCCGCCCCCTCCGGCAAACCGGGCGACGCGCAGGGCAGCCAGTTGATCGTCGGTCCCAACATCAAGCTGAAAGGCGTCGAAATCACCGATTGCGACACGCTGGTCGTCGAAGGACACGTCGAAGCCACGATGGACAGCCGGATGATCCAGATCGCGCAGAACGGCACCTTCTCCGGGACTGCGGGCATCGACATCGCCGAAATACACGGCGGATTTTCGGGCGAGCTGACGGTCCGAAAATGCCTGACCATTCACGCGACCGGCCAGGTCACCGGCAAAATCCGCTACGGCAAGCTCGTGATCGAGGAAGGCGGCGAGATCAGCGGCGACATCAAGAAACTCGCGGACGACGAAAAATCGCTGCGCATCCAACAGGTGTCCGCGGCCGGCCGAACCGCCATGCCGCTCGGGAGTTAAGCGCGCGACACGGCAAGGCAGCCGCCGCGTGGTTGGACGCGGCGGCCTAAAAATAATGTTGCGCTAGCCACCACGCGATGGCGGCGACAAACGCCGAACATGGAATCGTAAAGAGCCACGCCCACACGATATTGCCGGCAACCCCCCAGCGCACGGCCGACAGCTTCTGTACGGAGCCGACGCCGACGATTGCGCCGGTGATCGTATGCGTCGTCGATACCGGCACGCCGAGGCTCGTCGCGATGAACAGCGTCGCCGCACCGCTGGCCGACGCGCAAAAACCGCTCACCGGCTTTAGCTTGGTGATGCGCATACCCATGGTTTTGACGATGCGCCAGCCGCCGAACATCGTGCCGAGCCCCATCGCGGTCTGGCACGCGAGCACCACCCACAGGGGTAGCGGATCGTCGACGCCGGTCACGCTGGCGGCGATCAAGAGCATCCAGATGATGCCCATGGTCTTCTGCGCGTCGTTGCTGCCGTGCCCCATGCTGTAGAGCGCGGCGGACACGAACTGCATCTTGTTGAAATAGCGGTCGACGCGGCGCGGGGTCGAGCGCTGCCAGATCCACGACACCGCGATCATCAGCGCCGCGCCGAAAATGAACCCGAACGCGGGCGACAACACGATGGCGGCCGCGGTCTTCAAAAAACCGGCCGCAACGAGCGTGTGTACGCCGCCCTTGGCGACCGCCGCACCCGCCAGGCCGCCGATCAACGCGTGCGACGAACTCGACGGTATGCCGTAGTACCAGGTGATCACGTTCCAGAAAATCGCGCCGGTCAGCGCGCCGAACACGACGTGGTGATCGACGATCAACGGATCGATGATGCCCTTGCCGACGGTGCCCGCGACATTGAGCCCGAAAAACAGGAACGCGACGAAATTGAAGAACGCGGCCCAGATGATCGCGTACTGGGGCCGCATGGCGCCGGTCGACACGATCGTGGCGATGGAATTGGCGGCGTCGTGAAAGCCGTTCATGAAGTCGAACGCGAGCGCCACCACGATGAGCAGCACCAGAACGTGGAAACTCATAGCCGCCGTCCCGTCCCGCGCCCCGCCCGGCCCGCCGCGCTCATGAGTTTTCGATCACGATGCCCTGGATGATATTGGCAACGTCTTCGCAGCGGTCCGTCACCGTCTCAAGATGCTCGTAGACCGAACGCAGCTTGATAAGCTCGCGCACGTCCGGTTCGTCCCGAAAAAGCCGCGCGATCGCCCCGCGCATGACGTGATCGGCTTCCGACTCCAGCCGGTCGATGTCGTTGCAGATCACCATGATTTCGGCCGCGTTGTCCATGCTCGCAAGCAGCGAGACGGCGGCCTTCACTTTCTCGCAGCACGTCACGCAGATATCGGCGAGCTTCTTGGCCTCGGGCGTCAGGTCGCGCACGTCGTAGAGAAACATGAGCTGGGCGGAATCCTCGATCAAGTCGAGAATGTCGTCCATCTTGCTGATCAACTGGTGGATGTCCTCGCGGTCGAGCGGCGTAATGAAAGTCTTGTGCAGGAGCTCGATCGTGGTGCGCGTGATCTTGTCGGCGCGCTTCTCGATCGATTCGATGTTGTAGGTGCGGCGCTCCAGATCGTCGTGATTCGTCATCAAGGCCGCGAGTTCCCTGCTGCCGAGCACGATTTGTTCGGCATGCTCCTTGAAGAGATCGAAGAACTTGCCCTGGCGCGGCATCAGGC